>DATICR010000026.1:0-2448 GCA_035456745.1 Ignavibacteriaceae bacterium | reverse complement strand
CTCACCGCTGTTAACAGGCTTATATATGAATGTTTCGTTTTGTGTGCCGTCGCCCGACAAACTAATATTTCTCTGCTCTAAAAGGCTGTCATTTTCAAGGAGTGAAATCACTGCCTGCTTATTTCCGAATCCTTTATTCAGGATCGTTGCAGAAATGGTAGTTGGTGTTCCGACATATATAAATTCATTATGCAGAACATTTCTGATCTCAATATCATTCCTTTTTGTCGTATCTCCCACACCGACAGTATAAACCGGTATGTTCAATTTTTCTGCCGTGAATATCGGATTAGCGCCTTCAGTAATAGTTCCATCGCTTATTATTGATACCGAGGCAATATTTTCTTTTAATCCCTTTATATATGAAAATATTTTTGAGTAATTGGTGCTTCCCTCAATGAAGCTTAATTGCGAGAGACTGTCATAGGGAAACGGAGTAATTTTAGAGCCGAATGTGAATAATTCCGAATTATTAAGTAATCCGTTATTATTCAATTCGTCTACAAATTTTTTAATATTTTCACTTCTCAGAGTGCCGTCCTTTATCTGAATTGAACGGGAATCATCTACAAATACAAGATTAACAGGCTTGAGTAAAAGCTTTTTTGCGATGGTGGCAACGGGTTCAAATATTATAAATAAAAGAAGTATCAGAGCGAATGTTCTAACCAATACAAGGATAGTCTTCGTACCATTTCCTACCGGCGGCAATGTATATCGGTACATATATACGGCATAAGCTGCGAGTATTATTAACCCAATAAAGAAGAATATCCCATTATAGGAAAAGGAAAAAGAAATTTTTTCAAAATTAAACATTAAAAAGCAAGCTCTCCCTTTAGAACCGTGACGGCTTTTCCGGCAATGTAGAGTTCATTCTTAGATTTATCATAGCTAACCTTAACCCTTCCTCTTCTCCCCATAAAATCCCCCTGTTCAAATATCAGTGAAATGTTTTCATCGCCATTATTTATGAAACCAAGTCTTTTAAATACAAGCAGCATTGGTCCGTTAGTTGAACCTGTAACAGGATCTTCATCAATTCCGTAGTACGGAACAAAATATCTGCTGGATGCGAAGCTTGAGTCATCAATTGTTTCAAGAGTATAAACAACAACCCCCTCAAATTCATGTTTATCTTCAGTTAGTTTTTTTAATGCTTTAAAATCGGGACTCAGTGACTTTAAAGTTTTTAATCCATCGACCCTGAAAAAAAGGTTTCCGCCTTCAAGGATGATGAAAGGGGTTTCTTTCACCACGGAATCTATGTCGACTCCTAATGCATTTAAAATCTCCTTTTTATTGCCGGTAAACTCCTCCATTTTAAAGATCGGGATTTGCATAAAATAAAATCCGTCTTTCATTCCACAGTTTAATATTCCACTTTTAGTTTCGAATTTTACAGATGAATTATCTTTAAGTAAACCGTTTTCCATTAAAAAGTGTAATGATGCGATTGTTGCATGTCCACAAAGTTCCACTTCAACGGCAGGCGTGAACCATTGAAGTTTGTAATCGCTCTTTTCAGAGGGAGAAAGAAATGCCGTTTCAGAAAGATTCATTTCCCGGGCAATTTTTTGCATCTGCTCATAAGAGAAGTTATCGGAGAACATTACAGCAGCAGAATTGCCCTGGAAGGGTTTTTCAGTAAAGGCATCTATCTGGTATATCTTATTGTTTTTTTCCATTTAGCAGATTTTCAATTTTCCAGTTTTTCATTCTTTCATAGGTTTCATAGTCAGTTAAATCAAAATGGATTGGACTCACTGAAACATATTTTTTTCTGATTGCGACCTGGTCGGTTTCTATTTCCGTATCTACTTCCATAAGATTTCCCGTTAACCAGTAATAATTCCTTCCATAAGGATCAATTCTTTGCTCATATATATCATCCCATTTAGATTTACCCTGACGGGTCAATTTTATTCCAGCAATTTCCTCCTCAGGGATATCAGGGACATTAACATTCAAAAGGGTACCCAGGGGTAAATCCTTGCCGGCAAGTTTTTCGGCAAGAAGTCGCGATAACTTTGCGGCAAATCTGAAATCTGATGCATCATGATTTGTAACAGATACAGCCATAGCGGGGATATCCATTATAGCAGCTTCGCGTGCTGCTGAAACAGTACCTGAATAAATTATATTTATTGCAGTATTAGAGCCATGATTTATTCCGGAGACAACAAGATCAGGCGGTTCACCAATTAGATTTCTTATTCCGATCTTTACACAATCAGCCGGAGTCCCGCTAACTGCATATCCAAAAAATTCACCATTCTTTTTATATTCTGTTACTCTTAAAGGGAGCTGCATGGTGATTGCATGTCCCACAGCGCTTTGCTCCTTTAGCGGTGCAACAATAGTAACTTCACCAATTTCACCAAGAGATTTCGCCAGCGCAGCAATTCCCGGTGCTTCTATTCCATCATCGTTGGTTACGAGAATTTT
>DATICR010000025.1:0-3585 GCA_035456745.1 Ignavibacteriaceae bacterium | reverse complement strand
CAAATTCAACACCGCTGCCTCTGAGGCTCGGACCGGTCATACCCATTTCAATTGCATCATCACCTGATATTATACCGGCACCATCCAGCCTTTCGATAAAAATTCTGTTTGTATTTATCAATCTTTCACATTCATCAAGGTTTTCTTCAAACTGATCTATAAACCATTTGGTTTTTGCAAGAGCCTCCGGCTGAGCATCATTGGCTACCCCGCCGATTCTGGTATAGCTGTTGGTAAATCTTGCACCGCAAAGTATATCCCAGATATCAAGAATTTTTTCGCGTTCACGGAGAGTCCAGAGAAACACAGTTAATGCACCGACATCCATTGCAAGGGAACCTATTGCTACTAAGTGTGATGCGATGCGGGCAAGTTCTGCTATCATCATCCTTATATACTGAGCTCTTGGAGGAGCCTCGATCCCTGCTAATTTTTCTACTGCAAGAACCCAGGCAACATTGTTAGCCATTGGGGAGAGATAATCCAGTCTGTCTGTGTGGGGAATGAATTCCATATAGGTCATATTTTCTGCCATCTTCTCATATCCTCTGTGCAGGTAACCGAGCTCAGGGACACTGGCAATGACTGTTTCACCATCAAGTCTCAATAGAACACGAAGCACTCCGTGCGTTGCGGGATGCTGCGGCCCCATATTCAGCACCATTTCATTCTCGAGCGCATCGTCTACAGTAATATCGGAATCAGCACCAAGTAGTGCCTGAATTATTTTAGGATGTACTTCATCTTTTGTCAGTTTGGACATAATCTCTTAATCTTTTTTTGGTAAAGGAAGACTCCCCGGTATTCCCATTAAAGGAAAATCTTTTCTTAAAGGATGATATTGAAAATCTTCCGGCATATACATTCTTCTTAAATCGGGATGATTATTGAATATTATTCCGAACATATCATAAGTTTCTCTCTCAAGCCAGTTGGCAGCTTTCCAGACCGAAGTGACGGAATCGATATTCCAGTCGGATTCCTCACCCGGGAGAGGTACTTTCAATCTTAATCTGAAATTATGTTTGAGCGAGAAGATGTGGTAAACAACCATAAACCGTTTTTTTCGTTCAGCCATGTCAACAGCAGTAACATCCTCACACAAACGAAATTCAAGCTCGCTGTCTTCTTTAAGGAATCTGCAGATTTCTATAACGTGATCTTTATCGAAATTAACTGATAAATCTCCGCGATAATCGACAAATTCAAATTTTACCTGCGGAAATCTTTCCTGAAGTTTCTGAGGGATAAGCTCTTTTAAATTCATAATTAATTATTCTGTAAGACGTTTAATCCGGGAAGCTTTTTATCCTGAAAATCTTTTGCTTTTGTCTTTCCGATTTTATCCTGAATCTGAATTAAGGCATTTAAAAGATTATCAGGACGCGGCGGGCAGCCGGCAAGATAAATATCAACCGGCAAAAACTGGTCGATTCCCTGTACAACATTATAAGATCTGTACATTCCACCTGAAGAAGTACAGGCACCCATTGCAATTACCCATTTGGGATCAGGCATCTGATCATAAATCTTTCTTACAACATGAGCCATTTTGTAAGTTACTGTTCCTGCAACAATCATTAAATCACACTGCCTGGGAGTAAATCTCATTACCTCCGAACCAAATCTTGCTATATCATATTTAGGGTCGCCTGATGCCATCATTTCTATTGCACAACAGGAAATTCCCATCGGCATGGGCCACACGGAATTTTCACGTGACCATGCAATCACTGCATCAAGTGTTGACGTTATGAAACCTTCTTCTTTTAATCTGGCTTCTAATCCCATTTAAATCCACCTTTCTTATATACATATAGGTATCCCAATTCAAGTACAACAAGGAAAATCAGCATCGATATAAATATCGAAATTCCGAATTCTCCATAAAGTCTTTTAAATTCCACTGCCCAGGGATATACAAATATTACCTCAAGATCGAATATTATGAAAAACATACCCACAAGATAATATTTCACCGAAATTCTTTCTCGTGTGGTTCCTACAGGTTTCATGCCGCTTTCATATGTGGAAAGTTTTTCCTTGTTTGGTCTCTGAGGTCCGAATAGTCCTGAGGATAAAGCAGTACCAACAGCAAAGATAATTGCAAAACCTATCACCAGGAATACAGGAATATATTGTTCAATCATTGAGAGTTTTCAAAATTTTAAGTGTCAAAGTTATCCAAAAAAAGACATTTTGTCAATTTAAACAGTAGTGTACTTATTGTCCAATTGACGTGGAATTCATTTACTCTCTGCTTTATACATCGCCTGCTCTTTTTGCCCTTCGCTTAATGCCATCTATTTTATAACATTTCATCTTCACGACAGAGATAATATGCATTTTCTGACTTTATTGTTAATATTAATGAGATTATTTTTTTGCTCAATTTTCAGGTAACTCTTGAAAACTATTTATAACATTCTGATTTTTGTTTTATTATTGGGATTATTTTACGGATGCGAGCGTAATACACCCTCTGATATAACCGGTGATAACCTTCCGCCGGCTGTTCCTGTTAATGTAAAAATTTATTCTGCTTATGACGGGGAAATCCAAATAGTGTGGCACGCAAACGTAGAACCCGATTTGAGCGGTTATCATATTTATAGGAGTATCGATAGCACAAATTTTGTGTTAATGGGTTTTTCAGATCAAAATTATTATCTGGATGATTCGCTTGATTATTCCATTAAATACTATTATTACATAACTTCCCTGGATGTTGAAAATCATGAAAGTGAACCTTCTAAAATCGTAAGTGCGACACCTGAAAATATCTATCCCCCGTTTGCTCCACGGTTTTTAACAATAAATGCCCGAAACTGGATCAACGATATTTATATTTATTTGACTTGGGATCCCGGTTATGAAACGGATATTGCGGGATTTAATATTTATCGCAGCACTATAGAAAATTTTAATCCGGACAGTAGTAACTTAATAGGTTTCACACACAATATTACATATTCCGATACATTTGCACTTTCATTACTTACGACTTATTACTATAAAATTAAAGCGGTGGATAAAGGAAATCTTCAGAGCAATCCTGGCAGTCAGGTTAGTGATATGATTTTACCTATCCCGGATGTTATCTATCCGGTTGGGATTGTAAAAGCTAATACTCTCACTTTTAAGTTTATAGCGATTCCCCTTCCCACAACTTATAAAGTATCATTACAGACAAATCCGTACTTTGGTGAATTCTGGGGTAAAGTAATTTCGTCTAATACAATAAATGATACAATCAGTGTTGAATTTTCAGGAAGTTATCTCGATTATAATGTAACTTACTACTGGCGAGTCAGTACATATACAGTAGATGATGCACATCCAAATAGTATCTCTGCTCTTTATAGTTTCACCATTGTTCCGGAATAATATAATTGTAATTGTTAAACTTGCGAATTCGCGGATTTGCGAATTTTTGATGTTGTCTATTGTATAAGGTTGTACGCTTAATAAAAAGTCAAATTATCTTTGGAACTATTTGCCGGCTGCAAGACTGTGGACTTTCGTTATCTATTCATTATACAGTCCGCTATTCGCTGATTCGTAAATTCATTTTAACATTGCACT
>DATICR010000024.1:0-3874 GCA_035456745.1 Ignavibacteriaceae bacterium | reverse complement strand
TGTTCTGAAATAATCCGTATGTGGTTTTCAATTCCTCATCCCTTCCCCAGGAGACATCAAAGCCAAGATCATAATCCCTGTAGGTAAAAATGAAATCCTCCGAAATCAAATTCCCATAAATCGTTGTATCTTTAAAAGTATAAGCATACTGGAAGTTCTGGAATACACCTTCGATTGTTTTCTGATCAGTGATAGTAGAATTATTGCCATTTATATTTTCATTAAAAGCAGGAGCAAAAGGATTTTTGCATCCGGCCGCCAAAATAATTATTACAGCTGCCGTGTAATAAAATTTCTTAATAAAATCTTCCTTTCAGTTCACTCCAGCTTGGTAGATCAGTACTTTTTGTATCCTGCCAGAAATAAATGACCCAGACAGATCTGCTGTCCCTTAACATGGTAAATCTCAAATCTCCCTGATAATCTTTTGGTTCAGACTGATCATTAGGGACATTTATTGAATAAGTGGCAGTATATATAAGGCTGTCGCCCTGGGGACTATATTGTTCATTAGTTAAAGAAAGTGTAATCGGGCTGCCCTGCGTAACTTTCGTAACCAGGTTATTGAAATACTGTTCTTCATCGCGGATTGACCAATCTGTTGAAAGGAATGGATACTGTGACACTGCACCGCTTGACGGGGAAAAATGAAATTTAGCCGAAGTAAAAGACGAATCAGTAAAACAACTGATATAATTCTGAACATCCTTATCTTTCAATGAATTTACAAGATTACCTATAAGAATTTCGGGAGTAACAGCCTGCTGGTAATTTGAGCGGGGCTGGTTAGGTTCTTCAGCGTTACGCGTCTGAAGTAAATCGCACCCGGAGCAGGCAATAACGAGGATAATATAAAGGAAAGCTAATTTCATTTACCTGAAATTATAATAATTCTTGGCGAAGAATTTAGGTCAAATTTACTGCCATTAAAATTACCAAAAATATTCAAAATCTTCAGCCCTCTTTTTTCAATAGCTGAAATTAATTCAGTATCAGAATACAACCTTACCGATTCAGTATAACGTTTCGTTGTGCCGTTCGTTCCTATTATAATTTTCTTAATCACCCTGTTACCGATAATCGCCCTTTCCTGGATAATCTTTCTGCCGTTTATCAAATCCTCTGAATGGAAAACCAGGTTATCTGCGATATATTTTGCATTAAAGTAATCAATTACGAAGTAACTATTTTCATTTAACACAGCGGAAGCACTCGAAAACAGAGAGAAGTTCTCTTCATCATTTTCAAAATATCCAAAGCTAGTGAACAAGTTGACTGCCATATCAAACTTTGACTTGATGCAGAAATTCCTTAAATCAGCATTTATAAAATTTATCTTAAGATTGAGTTCTGCCGCTCTTTTCCGGGCGATATTTAAAAGGTTTTCGCTTAAATCGAGGGCAGTTACATTGAATCCTTTTTCAGCGAAAATAATTGAGTGTCTTCCGGCTCCGCAGGCAAGATCTATGATATCATCACCCGGGCGGATGCTGACATTATTCAGTATAAGTTCAACCAGTTTTGCTGCCTCGGCTTCATTCCTGCGGCGGTAAACGTCGAGGTATTCTTCAGTATTAAACCATTCTTCAAACCATTCGGCCATTATAAAACACTTCTGCTAAGCATTGCTCTTCCTATAGTAGCCTCGTCAGCAAATTCAAGATCGCCGCCGATGGGGATGCCGCGGGCTATCCTGGTAACTTTAATTCCCAGGGGTTTAATTAATTTTGCAAGGTAGAGCGAAGTAGTTTCCCCTTCTGTATCGGGATTTAGTGCCAGGATCACTTCCTGGACCTGTTCATTTTCAAATCTTTTAAGTAATTCTTTTATCCTGAGAGACTCAGGGCTGATCCCGGACAAAGGTGAAAGTACTCCTCCTATAACATGGTACAATCCGTTAAAATCATTTGTTTTTTCAATTGCAATAACATCACTCGCTTCTTCAACCACACATATTGTAGACTGATCCCTTTTATGATTCTGGCAGATTGCGCAGAGCTCGTCCTCGGAAATATTAAAACACTTTTTACAAAACCGTAATTTCGACTTAAGGTCCTGAATTGATTTAACCAGGCTGTCTACTGTCTGATTATCACTTTTCAGAATGTGAAGGGCAAGTCGTTGAGCTGTTTTTCTGCCAATACCTGGCATTTTACTCAATTCTTCAATTGCAGTTATAAGGGTTTTTGCGATCTGCACATTATAATCCGGGGATATTCATACCGGGAGGAATCATTCCTTTTGTTACTTTCGCCATTTCATCATCAGCTGCTTTTTTTGCTGATTGAAGCGCTTTATTTACGGCTGCAACCACAAGATCTTCCAGAATATCTTTTTCATCAGAATTTATGACCTGTGGGTCAATTTCAACAGAAATTATCTCCTGATGACCATTTGCGGTGGCTTTAATCATTCCGCCTCCTGCTTCTTCAGTCACAACCAGGTTTCCGAGTTCTGCCTGGACCTTCTGGAGTTCAGCCTGCATCTTCTGAACCTGTTTCAACATTCCCTGCATGCCACCTTTCATTCAAAAACCTCCGATTTTCTTATGTTTTTAAAAGAAATTTCTATATTTTTCGTCTAAATATAATACATTGAATTGACTTTATATACTTAATTTTCATATTTTCTTTTTTCAAAAAATTTTAAGGAAAGTTTGGGGCTGAAATTTTACAAAAACACAGCTGTACTTGAAGAAATAGCAAAAAAAGATCTTCCAATGGATGATCAGAATTACATGCTTCTAAAGTATCAGGACTTTCTTGTTACAGAAGACTACAAGAAGATAAAAGTCAAAGATCTTGCTTCGAAATTTGCTTCAATTAATGCTTTTTTCTTTGATTATCTTAAAGAATATCATATACCTGTATTATTTCTGAAGACACAAAATGGTTCATCGCTGAAATTCATCAAGCATGAAAGATTTCCTTTCTTTATAAAAATTCTTAATATCATTGACAAACGGACGGCTAAAATTTTCGGCAAAAAAGAAGGTGAGCAGCTGAACCTGCCGGTATTTGAAATTCATCACTCTGACGGAAAGGATTCGCTGGTAACTGAAAGTCATTTGATTACATTTGATATCTGTACCAATGAAGAACTCAGGCTGATGAACCGGATTTGTTCAAAAGTTAATGCAGTACTCAAGTTCTTTTTTGAAAGAAGAAATGTCCTTTTATCAGAGATAATATGCCGATTCGGAAAAAGCGAAAATAAAATTTATCTTGTCGATGATTTCACTCCCACCAGCATTAAAATCATTCCGCAGAACACAGACGGGAAATGGGTTGATCCGTATAATCTGAATACTTCAGCTGACATAAGGAAGTACACAGATTATATATTGAATATTACGAGTGTTTAAATGTTTACCAAATATGGATATTCAACTCTTGCTGTAATCTCAGTTATTATTCTTGTTATCATTATTTTAAGTTTGTTTATTACTAATGATTATCTCCGGTTAGCAGTAATAATAATTGCGCTCCTGTTTTTCATTCTCACTTTGAATTTTTTCCGTGACCCCGAAAGAATTACTCCGTCTATTGATAATATTATTGTCTCCCCTGCCGATGGCAAAGTACTTTTTGTAAAAGATGTTATTGAAAATAAATTTATTAAAGGGAACGGAAAGCAGATTTCTGTTTTTATGTCGCCACTGAATGTTCATGTAAACAGAATACCTGTAAGCGGAAGAATAGATTATCTTGAATATTTTAAGGGAAAATACCTGGCTGCATTTGAAGACAAAGCCTCGGAGTTAAATGAAAGGGTTGAATTTGGAATAACCTCAAAGCTGGGAAAAATATTTTTTGCTCAGGTTGCGGGATTTGTAGCGAGAAGAATTGTCTACGAAATCTCAACCGGCGACGCT
>DATICR010000023.1:0-3812 GCA_035456745.1 Ignavibacteriaceae bacterium | reverse complement strand
TTAAATGAAAAACGTGATCAAAATCGTATTGAAAATTTTATTTCGGCAATGGATTACAGAGCTGTAAAACAGGCTGATGAAGATGTGAAGTTAATAAATACCGACCACGTTAAATACTTGCTCGATCTGGGCGGTGGTTCGGGTGCATATGCCATTGCATTTGTGAAAACAAATAGAAAAATAAATGCTGCAGTATTCGATTTACCCGACGTAATTCCTCTTACTGAAAAATATATTTCCCGGGCAGGATTAACAGATAAGATTAAGACAATCAAAGGGAATTATTTGACTGATGATATAGGAAATGATTACGACCTGATTTACTTATCAGCTATAGTGCATAGTAATTCTTATGAAGAAAACTCACGACTAATTCGAAAGTGCGCTGAAGCTCTGAACAAAAACGGACAGTTGATTATACAGGATTTTGTAATGAATGAAGATAGAACAGAACCTGCATTCGGAACATTCTTTGCTTTAAATATGCTTGTGAATACTCCTGAAGGTGATACTTTTACTGAAAAAGAAATCTCCTCCTGGTTAACAAAAGCGGGATTAAGTGATATAAAGAGAAGAGAAACATCTCACGGTGCCTCGCAGATTATCGGTACAAAGAAGTAATTCGATGAATAGAGTTGCCATTATTATGATATATAAGAAACATTTTTAATCAATCGTTCCACCCTTTGCCAATCCGCACATTCATTAATTCGCCAATTCCTGATTTCATAAATTTTTCTTTTTATTTCTTTTTTTTTAGTTTTCTGTTGTAAATAATAAGGGATATAAAGGGTCCCGATGGCTCATATCGAAATAAAAACTTATATTAGTTTTGAATAATTATGGAAATCAAACGTACAAAAGAATTTAACCTCGCCTATCGGTTTATTACAGAAACAAATCAGAATGTTTTTCTTACTGGAAAAGCAGGTACCGGTAAAACCACTTTCCTTAAATTTTTAAGGCAAAATTCTTTAAAGAAAAGTGTCGTTGCTGCACCAACAGGAGTAGCTGCAATAAATGCACATGGGGTTACTTTACATTCGTTATTTCAATTGCCATTTGGATTTATCCCCCCGGGTATCAATATGGGATTTGGTGTTAATATCCCGGTCAGGAATCATCCCCTTTTGTCTAAAATTCATTACAGTAAAGAGAAGTTGAATCTGCTTCAGAGTCTTGAATTATTAATAATTGATGAAGCCAGTATGGTCGCCTCTTATACTGTGGATGCCATTGACACTTTATTACGATATATAAGACGAAGACCTCAGGAGTCCTTTGGCGGAGTTCAGATTTTGTTTATCGGTGATCTTCACCAGCTTCCCCCTGTTGTCAAAAACGAAGAATGGGAAATCCTTAAAGAATTTTATTCTTCAATTTTTTTCTTTGACAGTAATATATTAAGAGAGAATATACCCGTTATCATTGAACTCAAAGAAATTTTCAGACAGAAGGATGAGAAATTTATTGAGATTCTTAACGGTATCCGGAATAATACTATTTCAGCTGAAGACTTCAGTATTCTTTACACAAGAATAAAAAGAGATTTTATACCCGGTGATAACGAAGGATATATTACTCTTACTACGCATAACTACCAGGCTGATGAGATAAACTTTAGAAAATTGAATTTTCTTCACGGCCGGAGTTGTACATTTCAGGCAGAGATAAACGGGGAATTTCCTGAGCATTTTTTCCCTGCTGAAAGAGAACTCCTTTTGAAAACAGGCGCCCAGGTAATGTTTCTAAAAAATGATACAGAGGGTAAAAAATATTTTAACGGAAAAATTGGTATAGTTACAAAATTGAATGATGAGTGCATTAAGGTGAAATGCGAAAACGAAAATTATGAGATAGAAGTTAAGCCAAGTGAATGGCAGAATATCAGTTATAAAATAAAACCGGATACAAAAGAAATCACAGAAGAAATACTGGGCACTTTCTCCCAATATCCGCTTCGGCTAGCATGGGCAATTACCATTCATAAAAGCCAGGGACTGACTTTTGATAAAATTATTATTAATGCAGAGAGAGCTTTTGCAAAGGGACAGGTTTATGTGGCACTCAGCCGCTGTACATCTTTGGACGGTCTTGTATTAAAAGGTCCTGTTTATCGGAATTTTCTCGGTGCCCATAAGGATTTCGAAGACTGGGAGAAAAAAAACAAAGATGCCAATCTGTCGGATAAATTAATCGAAGCAAGACAAAGGTTTATTCTTCAGGAAATTCAAAATATCTTCTCATGGAAAAACCTGTATGATAAACTGATGGATTTGAAGAAACTCCTCCTGGAGGATCAGGAAAATATTAACATCGAATCGATTTCCTGGGTAACAGCATTAATCTCTGAAGAAAAAAAACTTTATGAGGTTTCTAAAAAGTTTCAGGAAGTCATTTCCGGTCTCAGTAAAAAAAACGAATCATTAGAAGAAAACTCGATACTGCAGAAAAGACTAAAAGATGGTGCGAATTATTTTTATGATGAATTAATTAAATGGGAAGTACAATTTTTAAATCATCCACTTGAGGCCGGGACAAGAAAATCAGCAAAAAAAGTAGACGAATTGTTGGGACAAATAAATCTTGAATTAGACGAAATCCAGCAGAAAATTAAATATTGCGGAAATGGTTTTTCATTAAATGATTATTTACAATTGAGAAAATCTTTGACCAGTAAAGCTAAAATTATCAGAAGCTCTTATTCAAAGAAAAAAATTGTAAAAGGATCATCGGTACTTGAGACAATTAATCTTTTCAGAAAAGGAATAAGCATCGAACTAATAGCCAAAGAGAGGAATCTTGTGCCGGGCACAATTGAAAGTCACCTGGCAAAAGGTATAGTAGAAGGGTTAATTCAGATTGAAGAAATTATGCCGAGGGAAGAAGCTGAGAAGATTGCGAAATATTTTCCGCAAAATCCCGAAGAAGTCCAATTAAGTATAATAAAAATAAAAATCCCTGACGATGTAACTTATGGAAAGCTAAGAATGGTATCCGCATGGTTAAGTACAAGACGGTAACGTCAAATGAATAAAAATTCATAAAAGACACTCTGAGATGTGGTGTTTAATACTGGTTTCAGAATTTTATTATAAACTTTTTCATAACCATCATCATTGATTTTACACTGAAATAAGTCTCAACGCGTTTGGGGAATCTGATTCACTGCTGCTGCTTTTTCTTTTGGCCATCGGAGAAATAATTCCGATTTGATAGTTCTTATTACCCATAAAAATTTATTCTCAGTTAATTTTTCTAATCGGAAGTGTAAAAAAAGGCCATTGACAAATATTTTTTTATTCAAACATTAAACCAATCACATAGCTGCCAGGATATCCTTAACAGGTACTACAGAAAAACTTGTCGCGTAATCAGACATAGCGTAGGGTATGATTAGATTGTCATTATGTACTGTACCACCGCAGGTATAAATTACATTTGGAACATAACCCTCCCTTTCATTTTCATTGGCAGTAAGAATAGGTTCTCTTGTACGACCCAAAACTTTAGTCGGGTCATTTTTATCAAGCAGAAACACTCCCAGAGCGTATTTACGCATTGCCCCAACGCCATGACTTAAAACCAGCCAGCCTTCATCGATCTCAATTGGGGAACCGCAATTTCCAATTTGAACGAACTCCCAATCAAATGTTGGACGTAATAGTATCTGTTTTGTATACCAAAAATGAATCATGTCGGAAAACATTATATAAATATTTTCGCCATCCTGTCTTGAAAGCATAACATAAAAACCGTTTATTTTTCTTGGGAAAAGCGCCATATCTTTATCCTGGACAGCAGGTCCATTC
>DATICR010000022.1:0-2640 GCA_035456745.1 Ignavibacteriaceae bacterium | reverse complement strand
GTGCAAGTTCAAGGCTGGCGATATTATTTAGTCCATAAATGTAAAATCTCATAACCTGAAGCCGTCCAAAATAATATTCGACTAAACCGTGTGTTTAAAAATTCACCATTTTAAGTATGAAAGCTGTATATCGGGATATAGGGTGGAAAGTGCTCATAGCGAATCTGAAGCGTATCTGGAGTGTATGTGGAGCGTATGTGAAATGTGCACGGAGTAATTTAACCTGAACGGGGTATAAAGTCAAACTTAGTTGAAATCCGGACTCCCAAAACATTTATCATGCTACCATTTCCTGCTTTAATTTCAGTTCTGTTTTTATCGCAGTCCTTAACAGATCAAGTTTATCATAATGATCAACTCTCCTGAGTTTCTTTTCCACTTCTAATAACGCAGCTGCCATCCACCTCATCTTCATATTTGAATTTTTCCAGTTTCTGACTTTCCCAATGTGCTTTATGATAAGCCTATTAACATTCTCAATTATATTCGTGGTTCTGAATGAGCGTCCCATCCCTGCAAATCCCAGCCGGTGTAATGTCAAAGTTTCCTCCATACCTTCTTTTAATGATTTTGCTGCAGAATGGTTTATATTTTCCAGTTCATTCATAATTGTTATTAGCTCAGTTTTTGCTGAGTGGTAATCTTCTATATCATATGCCTTCTGGAGCTTTCTCCTGTATTCTTCCCCTTGTCTCTGACTTAAATAACTTACCACATTTTCTCTCTTATGCCACTGACATCTCTGAACTATTACAAATCCTGAAAAGACCTCTTTTATCGCGGAACTTAATGCCTTTGAACCATCTGCTATGGCAAGGATTCCTTCATTAAACCGGAAATTCCTTCTGATCAGATTCTCCAGCAACCCTTTTATTGCTTCCTTATTCTCACTGCAGCTTTGAATCATTCCTATCGGTATTTTTGTTCCATTACTGGTTATCCCCAGTGCTATGATTATAGTGTCCCGCGATAAGTACTTACCATCTATTACAAGTCCTATAAAGTCATAATGCCTGAGATCCCTTCCCTCAAATTCCTCCAGTGCTTTACTGCTTTGCTCTACAAATGCCCGGCTTATACTGCTCTGTGATAATCCAAAACTTTCCGTCATCTGTTTGGTTACTTCCTGGTAATCATTTTGACTTATTCCCATTATAACCTTCTTCATTACTTCCTCTGTCGGGAGTTCTGCCTTTAATTTTCTGTATCTTTCAGGACTTTCGGTGGTTTTATTCTCTTTATCATATATCCTTGGCACCCTTATTTTTGCTTTCTCTTCCCCTATCCGTATGCTTCCCGGATTACTGCCCCATCTGCTATAGCGGCCTTCTTCCGGTTTTTCTTTTTCATATCTGCCTCCGGCTTTCCCCCTGACCTCATCCTCCAATAGCTGTCCTGCTATTATTTTCATCATTTCTACATAATGACTGAATAAGCTTAACTGCATATCTTCTGTCTGCTCCAAATACCATTTAAGGTTTCGGTTTATTTGTTTATCTTTCATTTCGAGACTCCTTTCTGATTATTTTTTGGTTTTTGCTAATACTTAAATTTAATCTTTTCAGGAGTCTCTTCTTTTTTTTACCTTCTAAAATTTCAACTAAGAATTAATATATACCAATGGTCTGAACAGTGGGTGAGTACAATTATTAGCGCCGTAAAATCCTGATTACCAGTTAAAATAATTGAATTTTCAGGGGGTCTAATTTCTACATCTCTGCAAATAATGTATTTATAAATGAGGCAATCGAAAAATTTTCTGACTGCAATTTACATCTTTTATGTAACACTAAGGGGATTTGTTTTGGATTCGAATCAAAATCAGTAAAAAACGAATTGTTATTAAACTTTTTTCTTCATCATTAGATTATCACGAACAGAGGTGATTTTTTAGAAGCGGGTGATAAATGCATTATTTCTTTTTGTTTAGCATTTGACTATTTTCTCAGTGGTCAAGTTATGCAAAGGAGCAAATGTTGAGATATCTTCTTGTAATTCCCTCGATTGATATTAAAAACGGCAAAACGGTGAGGGTTGTTCAGGGAATTCCTGAATTGGATTGTAAGGAATATGGAAGCGATCCCGTAGAAATGGCTCGTATATGGCGTGCTGAGAATGCTAAATTATTACATGTAGTGGATTTTGACGGCGCATTCGAATATTCAAAAAGGAATATTGATATAATTAATGAAATTTGTACATCTGTAATCATCCCTGTAGAATATACAGGCGGGATTAGAACGATGGATGATGCAAAAAGAATGCTGGAATTGGGCGTCAGTCGTTTAGCTATAAATACTATGGCTTATGAAAACCCGGATGAATTTAAAAAAGTATTTGAAAAATTCGGTCCGGCAAAAATTGTTATTTCTCTGGATGTCCTGAATAATGAGATGATTGTACGCGGAAGGAAGAAAAAAACAGGAATAAATTATCTGGATTATGCAAAAAAAATGGCAGATATCGGGGTTGAAAGATTCATTGTTACTGATGTTAACAGAAATGGAACAATGTCAGGACCAAACCTGGAACTCTCTAAAAAAATCGCAAGCGAAACAAATCAAAAAGTCACTGTTTCCGGTGGAATCCGGAATAAGGATGAATTAATGGATGTCCAGGCTTTAATACCCATGGGGATTG
>DATICR010000021.1:0-7077 GCA_035456745.1 Ignavibacteriaceae bacterium | reverse complement strand
GGTTTGCTTTTCTCTGGTAGTCAGAAGAAACATTGAATGATTCTGCATATCACATGGCGGTACCCAGCTGGCAAGTGTTGATGCTCCGAAAGCACCAATTGCACCTTTAGGGTTTGCAGTACCGCCGGCTCTGACCCAGGCTTCTTCCATACACTCACTCATTGTAAAATCACCATTATCACATGAAACGTCGAATACAAATGGATTCTTATATTCATTAGAAAGGTTATAAATATTAGAATTGCCGAAACCTGTTGTTCCCCAGGATGTTCCTGAACCATGACCTATATAATTAACAATACTTCTTCCTTCATTTATTACAGTAGTAACCTGTGCAGCAGTGGCACCGGGATCATAAATCTGATCCACAGTTGTGAAAAACATATTTTCAATAAGCATGTTCCTGATTAAATTCATTCGTTCCCAATCATAGGTTCCGGTTCCTCCGTCTTCATTACTCGCAACTCCCGTTCCCTTTAGATACCATCCGGCCTCAGGTCCTGTATCCGGATACTTTTCATATTTGATAAACTTATAAATTATATAATCAAGGTTGTCAGATGAGGAAGGGGAAATACGTGAAATGTATGCATCAGGATATGCATCAGTTCCTTCTAATTTAACATAACAGGGATCTGAAGGTGCTCCTTCATAAGTACCGTTCATTGTTGGAATCTGGCTGGCCTCCCCAACAAGAACTATAAATGTTATCCCCTCAGTAGAATTATATAAATTCTGAATATAGTTTTTTATTGCTGCAGAACCTGTTCCAGTTTCAGTGGGATATTCTGCAAGCAATGTCGTCATTCCTTTTTCAACTTTCCAATCATAGAACGGAGTAATATTAGAAGCAAAAGTTGTGGGATAAATAATAAGTAATCTCCCGGTTTCATCAAGAGGCACATAGTCATAGTTTGATGTTCCGTAATTAATAAATAAAGACTTATATATATCAATAAATTCAGGAGTGACACCACTGAATGGCTTTTGTCTGACAAAAGGATTTACAACATTGGCTGACGGATCTGCATAAATCTCAACCACTATCCTTGTGCATATTCTAAGTTTTCCCTGTACAGGATTGTATTGCATCGGATTAAATTGAATAGTCTGTCCTCTCAGTTCTCTTACAATATATGGTGCATCCAATGAAAAATTATTTTCCGGATACCAGACATCCTGATTATATACTTCATTAAAAATATAAGGAACATCGGATGGATCGATATCCCTAGTGAAGTGTCCTTTTGATGGAGTAACAGTGATTGTGGAAATAGTCCGAAATTCACGGGAAATAATTCTGTAATTCATTCCCGCAAGATCAGGAATAATAATACTTGCTCTATGTGTAGGCATCTGGGGAAATCCCTTTTCCATCAGCCAGATGCTGCCAGGTATTTTATAAAAAACAGTTGGTGTACCGTTAATATTTATTGTAGTCTGATCATAACGATTAAGAATAAATTCAACTGTAGTGCTTGAAGAGGTGGTATTTATGATATTAGTCTTAATACCATTTGAACTATTCGGAATTTGTCCGAATGAAAGAGAAGAAAAAATAAAAATTGATAAAAAGGAAACAGAAAGAAAGTAGAACTTTTTCATATCCTCCCCAGAATTTGAAAAATTGAATAAAAATATTGCTGTAAGTTTATAATTTAGCTTAATATAAGCAAGAATTATAAAATTTAATTTTACTTAATCCTACCTAATTAAAATTTTGCATCAGCCTCCACGCAAATGCATTCACAATCTTTTAAATTAAGAGTGTTGAGGGCTAAAAGATTAACATCATGTTGATTTATTGACTTTGGTTTTCTTTTTGGCAGGCGACCATCTGCTTAAAAATTATGATGTATGTCACCAATGTGAAACTCTATTATGAGTTATTATTGCTTTAATGAGAAAATAATTGTGGAGGTATCTGAGATGTCCGGAACAGTTGAACAATTAATTAATGATTTAGCCAGTTCAAACGGAATAATAAGACAAAAGGCAAGGTACGAACTTGTTAAAATGGGCAATCCGGCACTGGATTATCTTCTTGAACTTCAAAGCTCAGACAAACATCTTGCAAGATGGGAATCCGTAAAAGCAATTAGTGAAATAGGAAGCTCAGAATCAATTCCAATTCTTATAAATGCACTGGACGACGAAGAATTTGATGTCCGCTGGCTTGCAGCAGAAGGATTAATTGATATTGGACATTCATCGGTGTATCCGCTTTTGAAAGCATTTATCTCGAATAAAGATTCTATTCATTTAAAAGAAGGGGTTCACCATGTCCTGAAGGGCCTTGAGATTCGGGGAATGTATAATGATAAGTATGAAATAATAAAAGCTCTCGAAACTTTTACTGCTCCTATTAAAGTTGAGTTAAAAGTGATAAGTATGTTGAAGGATGAGCTCATAAATATTAGATAATCTGAAGAATCCCAATAATAATGTGACCTTCCACACATAAAAATAAATTTCTATTGATAATTGAAATAATTTACTTATGATTATTTTCAAAACTTTATAGGAGAATTATATGATAAGAAGTTCTATACTATTTTTATTGGGGATATTTTTACTTACCGGATTTGCACTTGCACAAATTCCTAATCCAGGTTTTGAAGATTGGACTAATGGAAATCCCGATGGATGGTTTCCCAATAATATTCCGCCGTTGTATAGCACAATTACTCAGACAAGCTCAGCCCACTCAGGATCCTCAGCATTACAGGGAACTGTAGTTTCATATTTTGATACCCCTATTTCCCCTCTTATATTAAGTGGAACCGATGGACAAGGTTTCCCCTACACTTCACATCCAGGTTCTTTTCATGGATTTTATAAAATGACAACTGTTGGTGGGGATTATCTTTCTGGTTATGCTGTTTTTATAAAAAATGGTCAATTTATCGGTTCAGCATACATAAATCTTGGAAGTGCCGGATCTTATACAGAATTTGCTACTGATATAACATGGAGCACTGCTGACAATCCGGATTCTGCACAGATTGGGCTTATTGTTGTCAATGATAATGACACCGTACATATAGGAACTATATTTTATCTGGATGATTTAAATTTCAGTAATTCTGTTGATGTAAAACAGAATGGTATTACCCCATTTAAATTTGAACTCGCACAAAATTACCCGAACCCATTTAACCCTTCAACAGTTATTAGTTATTCTATTCCGGAACAATCATTTGTCTCTTTAAAAATCTATAATCTCCTAGGACAGGAAGTTGCTTCTCTTGTCAATGAAGAAAAATCAGCAGGAAATTACAAAGTTGATTTTTCAACTTCCGGTGCTGCAGGCGATAATCTTGCAAGCGGAATTTATATATACCGACTTACAGCAGGAGATCTTGTTCAAACCAAAAAAATGATGCTATTGAAATAAATTTTTCGGAAGGAGATAGTATCGATAAGATACTATCTCTTAATTATATTTTATCTATTCAGTTCATAATAGAACGGATTTAAAACAGATCCTTCCCTACCATAAATAATTACTAAATAATTTTTCGACGCTTTAGTCGTATAAAATATAATTTTAGTCGAAAAAAATATTCCTGATTAAAAAAATCACATATTTTTCCTTTCAGTACTATCCTCCGTTTCGGGCATATCCTTTGCAATGCATTAGAAGAAAACGTTTCATAAAATATTAGAAGGAAATAATATGAGATACTTATTGAACACATCAGTACTAGTTTTATCATCTCTAATTCTTTACTCCTGCAGCAATCAACCCACAACTCCGGATTACGTGCAGGATGAGCTCAACAAAAATCTAATCTCAACAACGGTAGAAATTTCACCTGAGGAAATTGAGGGACTTATCTATATGCGTCAGGAAGAAAAAATTATCAGGGACGTTTATACTGTACTTGGTGAAACATGGAATTCGAACGTATTTATAAAAATCATGTCTGCAGAACAAAAACATATGGATGCAGTAAAAACTTTATTGACCAGGTACGGGATAGAGGACCCGGTAACCAATGATGAAGTCGGTTTTTTTGCTAATCCTGAATTCCAGCAGATGTTTAATGAATTTGTTCAGCAGGGACAACTGTCATTAACAGAAGCCTATCTGGTTGGAAAAACAATTGAAGAACAGGATATTGCAGCATTGGAAAATCAACTGTCATTTGTTGATAATCCCGATATAATTAATGTTTACACCAACTTAAAATCTGCCTCAGAAAAACATCTTATTGTATTTATTAATCATATAGGTCAATCTTTTTGAATTTGATTGCCGCTAAGGGCACAGTCTTTGTGCCCTTTTTTACTCATCAAATCTAACTTCGTGACTTAAAGACTTGCCGCAATTTTGATATTTCAGACAAATTTAGCCATTACATTATCAGGTGGTTTTTACCCCTCAACGCTTCGCTGCGAGGCAGGCGCTGACGAACGCTGAAAGTAAAATTAGTTTTGGACAGATATGCAAATTTCGATGAAATTTGAACACATTTAAAAAAAAAAGGTGAGTATGGTTAAATATTTTTTTATATTTATAGTTGTATAAATTTTCTGAAAGTTCTTAACCGGAAATAGTTGAAATTATTATCTAAAAAAATATTATTCTCAGCTAATTTACATACACTCTAGCAAGGAGGGCCAAATGTCCAAATTTCTACGTTTAACTTTCTTTATTATTTTATTTACCTTAATAGGTAATTTTACATCTGCGCAAACCGAAAGAAATCCATTAATTGAATTTTGTACCGGTACATGGTGCCAGTGGTGTCCATGCGGAGATTATACTATAGAACAACTGCTAATTGCTCATCCCAATTTAATTCCATTAGCTTATCATGGTCCAGTCGGTCAGGATCCCTATTCAGTTTTCCCGGGTAACGAAATTATTAATCTCATGGGATATTCAGGGTACCCTACGGCTACAGTCGACAGGTCAAGTGGACTCGGAGATTACACGACCTGGACGGGCAAAGTTAATAACAGAATTAATGTACCTGCTACTGTGACAATAGATATTGAGAGAGGTTTTGATCAGAGCACGGGAGAATTGAATGCAACTGTTAATATGACTCCTTTGCAGGATCTGGCCGGACAATTTAAATATAATATAGTACTCACCGAAGACAGTTTGATATATAACCAGGTTAATAATGGACAATGTGTAAGTGGTGGACCAAACTGGGTTCATTATTGGGTAGTAAGAGCGATGATAAATGGTGCTTCCGGTGAAAACGTTAATGACGGCGGCACCTGGAGTACTGGTGATATGATATCAAAATCCGTTACTTATACTATCCCGGCAACTTATAATCCAGATAAATGCAACCTTATAGTTTTTGTTTATAAGCAGAACTCGCCTCTTTATATGGCAGAAGTTCAACAGGCTATGCAGTGGACTCTTATTGCTCCTGATTATGTTGCATCGGCGGCAACTACATCACCGGATGTCATTGCTGATCGCAATACCGCTGCCGAATTTAATATGGTTATAAGAAATCAGGGTTTATTAACAGATAAATATGATATAGGAGTAAACTCCACTGCTCCATCTACATGGGGAATACAATTTACAACTGTTAACGGAACATTCGATATGGGACAAACTGATTCTGTTGAGGTTGCTTCAGGTGATTCCACATTAGTTACCGTTACGGTCAATCCGAATGGAACTGATGGTAGTGCTGTTACCTTTATGGAGTTTGCTTCCAGAATAAATCCCTCCAATCATGGCCATGCAATGGCAAGAAATATTACAACAATGGGAGCATATGGACTCGTAGTCGATGCTACAAACAATAAATATGTATCATACCTCGACAGCTCAATGCAGGATGTATTCGGTGAAACTTATGGAATCGTTTCCCGCAATGCTTTAGATCAGGAGGGGGTAGATTTATCCCACTTTTATTTAATGACGTGGTCACAGGGAACATCTCTCCCTGCGTTTCATCCTAATGAAGTTACAGCGCTGCAATCATTTCTTGATAACGGCGGAAATCTTTTTATAACCGGACAAGATATTGGTAGCGATATTTTTGAGCCCACAGGACAAAGTCAATTCGCTCAGGACTTTTATCATAATTATTTACATGCCGGATATGTAGCTGATGCTTCTAATATCTTCCTGATGAAAGGTGTACCGGGAGACCTAATAGGTAATGGTCTTCAGTTTGTACCAAGTTTTATCTATGATAAATCACTTGAAGTCATAACAAGGTATGATTCTTATGCAGATTCAGTATTCACCTATTTAAATGGTCCTTCAATTGGAGGAATTCGGTCCGATAACAGTACTTCGAGAGTTGTTTATCTTGGTTTCGGAATAGAACAGATAGCCGATAAGGCATTGCGTGATACTATAGTTGCCAGAAGCTTCGGGTGGTTAACTGAAAATGTAGTCGTAAATACTGAAGGCACTAAAAATATACCTTATACTTTCAGCCTTGACCAGAATTATCCGAATCCATTTAATCCGTCAACTAAGATTACGTACGCCATTTCAAAAACATCTCATACCACATTAAAAATATTTGATGTACTCGGCAATGAAGTAACAACATTGGTTAACGGAGAGAAACAAGCCGGAAAGTATGAAGTTGAATTTAATGCTTCCGATTTATCCTCCGGTGTTTATTTTTATCAACTCCAGTCGGGAGGATTGATGCAAACCAGAAAGATGGTAGTTCTGAAATAAAACTATAAATTTAGTTTGATCCTTTAAGGGAGCTTTGGCTCCCTTTTTTATTGTCGCAGCAGATTATAGTTGAGTGATTAGTTGAGTGAATGGTTGAATGGATGAATGGTTGAATGGTTGAATGGTTGAATGGATGAATAGATGAATGGTTGAATGGATGAATAGATGAATGGTTGAATGATTGAATGGTTGAATGGTTGAATGGTTGAATGGTTGAATGGTTGAATGGTTGAATGAGTGAATGAGTGAATGGTTGAATGAGTGAATGGTTGAATGATTGAATGGATGAATGGTTGAATGGTTGAATGGTTGAATGGTTGAATGATTGAATGATTGAATGATTGAATGATTGAATGGTTGAATGAGTGAATGAGCGAATGTGGGGGATTGTGTGT
>DATICR010000020.1:0-11178 GCA_035456745.1 Ignavibacteriaceae bacterium | reverse complement strand
TGAAACTATAGTTTAAAACAGTATCCTTACAATCCCGTATAATTAAATTATCATTAAAGGATTTCGCATCCCATCTATCTGATTCTTCCAGTACAACAATATTATGCGTTCCATTAGTCAGTCTAAGTTCAATATTCCCTTCGCCGGCCAGAACGCTGTCGACATAAATTTTTGATGAAGGGAGATCAGTTTTTACCTGTAAATGGGCACAATCCTGTGCCCATACATTGAATGCAAAAAACACTATCATTATGAATAATATTTTACTACTTAAATTCATAAGCCTGCAGCTCTCCTCTGTCATATCCCACAAAAAGAAGATTCCTGAAAATAACAGGTGACAAATTTAATCTTCCTTCAACATTATATGTTTTTTCAATTTTGCCGGTATTAATATCTACAAAATAAAACTTTTTATTCATATCAGGGATTACCAGGTAATTCTCCGAAATGAATGGAGTTGCATTTAATATCCCGTCTGTTGCAGTTCTCCAAATAAGATTTCCTTCTTTATCCAAACAGAACAATTCACCGGATAAATTTCCAAAATAGATCTTATCAGCAGTTACCGAAGGAGTCATAATTATTTTTGCACCTGAATTGTATTTCCAGATTATATTTCCCTTTTGAAGGTTGACCGCATATAGATTACCATTATCATTTCCAATATAGACGGTGTTGTCTGAAATTGAAGAAGCTCCAAAAAAAGATTCCCCCGTTTTTTTATTATATAAAATCCTCCCTGTTTTTGAATCGATACCGATAATTTCGCCGTTATCGTTGCCAAAAACAATAATATTATCTTTCATTGAAGGAGAGCTATGGATGGAAGAAGATATTTTTATTTTCCAGATCTCATTTCCTTTCATATCGTATTTGTATACGTTACCGTCCTCAGTATTAAAAATTATTTCGTCCGGTGTTCCTATCATTTGTGTAACACTTCTGCCGGCTGCCTCAATATCATATTTCATTTTACCTTTGATATAATCGTAGTAGTACAGGTGAGTTATATTTTCATTTTCTTCGGCAACTGTATAAACAAGAGTATATTTATTAACATATGGAGTGGTGAAAACTGAACCGCTGCTTTTAAGCTGTCCGATCTGTTTTCCGTTTGAAAGATAAAAACAATAGATCCTTCCTGACAGATCATTTATAAACACGAGAGAATCATAAATTGCTACAGAAGAGTTATTGAAACCCCCATTAACACTATTCTGCCATTTCAGCGACAACGAATCGGAAATTTCTTTATTTATAAAAAATTCCCGCGCGGGAGTCCTGCCGAATCCTGCATATGCATCATTATCCAGATGTGCAGTTGTCCTTATGAGAGAAGCTCCGCAGCCGACCATCAGCAGCATCGATAACACCGATATGATTTTCAGCAGATTCAAAAATCCCATCCAAAGAAAAACTGGTAAAACAGTCCATGTTGAAACTTATTCATATTATCCTCGATCTTCTTACCCATATCATACCTCAAAACAAGGACACCGAACAAATTCAATCTAAATCCCCAACCTACACTTCCCAACGTTTCATTATATCTTTCATCCCAGGCACCTCCAAAGTCTGAGAACAATGCTCCTCTTAATCCGAAGAACCCAATATTTATGAAAGGAAATTTAATGTTAATCTGGTCTATTAATGGAAATCTCAGTTCGAGAGATGAGATCCATAATTTCTGACCGCGGATACCCCATCTTGGCCATCCTCGTAAATCCCAGCTTCCGCCCATAAAGTATCTGCGGGGTTCTTTTCCATCATTATAAAAAAGTGCTCCGCGGAACGCGAGCGCTGTAGTATAACCTATCCGGAAATAGTGCCTGTAATCGGCAATCACTGTAAAATAATTTACATTACTATATTTAACATCGCTGGTATAACCCAGCAGCAATCTTGCCCTGATACCATCAAGTGGTCCTGTCGGACCCCAGATAGAATTATCTGCAACATAAGAAATACTGTTGCTTACCAGCAGAGCTTTCCTTTCAATGATACCAGCTACAATTTCCTTATCGCTGTTTGCAATAGATACGTCGGTTTCAATTCGCTGAAATTTTGAAAGAGGAAAATTAAGGAGGAAGAATCCACCAAAGCTTCTTTCAAAGAAATAATCATCTGATTCAGTCAGATCATATCTTCTTCCGCTGAAATGAAAAACACCGTACCCATAATTTGTACGCTTACTTAAATCAATTCTTTCCAGCATTATATTAAAACTTTTTAAGAAATCACTCTGCACACTTGCTGTATTATATATAAGAAAGAAATAATTATCATCACCGAATAAATCACTAAGCGATAATACCGCGCCTCCTCTTGTACCAAAAACCGGATCAGTCGAAACATCGCTTTGGGCGTAATCAAGAGTGTATTCTTTCTGATATTTATATTTCTCTTTTTCAGCATAAAGTTTTAACTGTGTCTCTTCCCACTTTCCGCCTGTTGAATCAAAATTCATGACTACTGTAAAAGATGAATCAGAGGGTAATGAATCAATTTTTTCTTTATAGAGGTTAAAAGCAAAGTTTTCAAAACCAGAAAATGCTATAGTTGTTGTATCAATGTATCCCGGATAAAAAGCACTGGTTATAAAATAGGTTACTTTCCAAACTGAATCAGAAAAGGTATTGTTCCGATATTTTAGCCTGTAAATATTCTGAACCTTATCAATATCAGAAGTGAACAATAAAGTTTTTTTATCAGGGGAAAGCACCGGGGATGAAAGATTAGCGGACAGATTAGTTATATACTTAATATCGTGGCTCTGCAGGTCATAAGAGAATAGATTATAATACCTTGCATTTTTGCCTGCAGTCCTGTCAGAAGTAAAAATAATCTGGTCATCAGTAATACCGAATATAGGGTCTCTTTCATCATAATAGTCATTAGTAATCCTGGTGAGGGCGTCAGTTCCCAGATCAAGAATAAACAAATCGCTGAAACCTTTCTGATCTATTGCCTGAAAAACTACTTTCCTTCCATCTGCAGAAAATTTCGGAGAATTTATATTTATTAAATTCTCATCCTGGTAAGTTTTTATTATTTCATTTTGCAAGACAGAATAAAAATGAATGGCATCAGTTGCACCGGCTTTAGTTACGAATGCAACTATTCCATCTTTGGAGATACCGATGGAAGACTGGAAAAGGTGAAAAGTTTCAAACTCGGAAGTTTTTTCTCCGCGAATTACGAGTTCCGGTTCAAGATCTGATTTCTGCTCCACGTTAATTTTCATCCTGTAAAGAGATGAGTACCCATCACGGTTTGCAGGGAAATAAAGATAAGTATCCCCGTTTATTTTATAGGATACGGGAGAAAAATTAAATCCAAAATCGGTTAACTGAACAGCCGAAACCTGCAGGGGCGCTTTATTTGAGAGAAGAGGATAATATTTTCTTTTTAAATAGAATGACCAATCTGAATCGATATCTTCAATCGGTTTCCCCAATGTATATTCAAGCACCTTATTAAAATTGCTGAACATCCATAGATTATCGATCATTAGCAATACTTTTTCAGGACCGTATTTATCACTTACAAAATGGAAAAAGTTTTGTCCCTCCTTATACATCAGGAAAGTCCCGTATATTGAATACATATTTTCAAGATTTACAAAGTAGTTATTAATTACTGCATCCCTCATTACCATTTCTGCCTGAGCATCTATCCCAGTAGACATGTACTCAGCTAATCCCTCTGTATACCACAACGGCGGAAATAAATCTGTAGGCTGTCTGTGATCCGACAAAACATGAATAACCTTAGTAGTCATAAATACATGAACAAGCTCGTGCCTAATAACATGTTTGAAATCATGAATGGAGCCTGTATAAGGAATAACAACTCTCCCTTTAATAAATTCAAAAAATCCGCCGACCGCATCTGGTATAAGACCGGGGGTTGTATTTGTTTGTTGAAAGTGAAGTGAGGTATTATAAAAAATCAGGGGAATAGGATGTGTAATCAGATTATTAAATTTAACTTTTAATTCATCGTAAGCATCTTCCGCATATGAGGCACCGATTTCAGCGATTTCCTCAAATTCACCGTAATAATAAATATTAAAGTGTTCAGTACGCAAAACTTTCCAGTCGAAGGTCTGATACTGAACCTTATTTCTGCCGAAATAGTAGAACTGTGCCCCGGCATCAGAGGCAAAAATTAATATAATAATTAAAAGTAATTTAAGGAATTTCACGGGTTGTTATAAAAAAAATTCTGAAATCCCTCCATTTTATAAGCCGGATGAAAGGATTTACAGTTTAAGATAACCTTTCTTTTAATGTATGGATGTAATCAATCTCAGATGGATCATATCCTCTGAGAACTGCTGCATAATAAGTTATCCAATCAAATAAATAAATCAAATCCATTAATCTGACCTTGAATTCATCTTCATCACTCTCAATGTTGAGATAATCCACCCCTTTTTTTGTTGCGAGTTCAGAAGTAATTTCAAATCTCTTTTTTATTTGAGGATGATAAGATTCATCAAGAATATTTATCACTTTGGCACTAAATTGTTTCTCAGTAAAACTTTCCCAGCCTATTATTTCGTTATGATTAAGTTCCGGAATGATGTTTTGAAAAGCATGCATTTTTGCATTTTCATTGAACTGGCATTTGAACCTGTATCCTGCAGATGATGTATCTACAGTAGAATAAATTACAGGGATAAAGCCGATCAGTTGTTCTGCACATTCAAAAGCGATATTATTTTCTTTTGAATATTCCTGGCCTTTTACCTGCCAGATATTCTTTATTTTTTGTACAGTTTCATCCTGACCAGGTATGATTTTAAGTTCCGAAAGAATTTTAATGAGTGAGAAGAAACTTGATCCCAGGGCATATCTTGGCTGAAATCCGGGTTTCATTTTAACCAGGAGGATATTATGTTCCATGGCAATTTCTTCCACTTTGCCGCCTGTTGAAACACAAATGATATTATATTGTTTATCAAGCCCCTCTTTCAGGCAAGAAATCGTTTCCTCGGTATTTCCCGAATAAGAGGAAATAATTAATAAAGTATTTTTATCCGCAAATGCCGGGAGATTATAATTTCTATTTACGAATAATGGAATTTTTAATTCATCCTTCAAAAAATTATGCAGTATATCTGCGCTTATAGCAGATCCGCCCAATCCGCAGACAATAATGTTCCTGAATTTTTTTGTTTTGAATGTTCCTGTATCGATATTATTATTCCATGCAAATTCAACCTGCTTCCAGGTATCGATCAATACATTAAACTGATTCTGAGGGTCATATTTGCTAACATAATCTTTAAGTTTCATTGAATTCCCTATATGATATTTCTTGTGCGGGTGATTGAATTATCTTTGAAGAATTTTTCAATCCTTGAAATAATCTCTTCCTGTGTAACATAAGTAAGACAATCTTCCGCCAGCTCCTTAAGGTTTGACATTGAACAACTTCTGATGATTCTTTTTGCATAAGCAATTGTGGATGGAGACATACTCAATGATTCCAGACCCAATCCAACCAATAAAGGAATTGCAAGTGTATCTGCGGCCATTTCACCGCACAGACTGACACTTTTACCTGACTTTTTAGCCTCCTGCACAATATGGTAAAGGGTTCTTACTACAGCAGGACTGAATTCCTGAAAAAGTTCAGCCACCAGGTCATTACCACGATCGACTGCCATAAGGTATTGGATAAGATCATTAGTTCCTATACTCAAAAAATCAACTTCCCGGGCAAAATCCCCTGTTAAAAGTGCAGCTGAGGGAACTTCTATCATTATTCCCACTTTCATATCTTTATCGAAATGAATTTTTGCCTTTCTGAGTTCATGCTTGCATTCTTCAATTAATTCTTTAGCCTGTCGTATTTCCTTAATAGTTGAAACCATCGGGAGCATTACCTGGATATTTTTATTCTGACTGGCTCTTAAAATTGCCTTTAGTTGTGTGCGGAATATGCCCTTATTTTCAAGCAGCAGTCTTATTCCCCTTAATCCCAGGAAAGGATTAGGTTCCCGGTAATCCAGCAATTTGAATTTATCACCGCCAATATCGAAAACTCTTATTGTAAATGTTTGCGGATATATGCGGCTTGAAAGATTTGAATAAATTTTTGTTTGTTCCTCTTCGGAAGGAAATTCACCTATCTCTTCAAGGATCTGTTCCGTTCTGTAAAGTCCTATCCCTTCAGCACCGCTTGTAATTACCATATCAATCTCACCAGTAACATCCACATTTGCCTGGAGAATAATTTTCTTACCGTCTAGTGTAACTGCTGGTTTATCTTTTAATCCCTGCAGCTCCTTCTGAAGCTGTTTAAGCTTTTCGAGTTTAAGATTAAAGAAATCTATCTGCTCTTGATTCGGATTTACGAGGACATATCCGTGAAATCCATCTACTATTATTAAATCATCTTCTTTTATATAAAGAGTTGAATTATGTGTCCCTACAACTGCCGGAATATTTAAAGACCGGGAAACTATAGCGGCGTGTGAAGTTAATCCCCCATGATCTGTGACAAATCCCTGCACATTACTCCTGCTGAGAAGAATAGTGTCAGCAGGTGTCAGGGAATCACTTACAACAACAACATCGTGTTTAATTTTTGACTGCCATCTTTTATTCTGAAGGTTACGGATAATTCTGTTTTTTATATCTTCAATATCGTGTGCCCTCTCCTTCATATAAGTTTCATGAGAGATCATCATTAAATCCTGATACCTGGATATTTCATCATCAACAATAAATTCCGGCTGTTTTCTTTCATCCTCAATTCTTTTTGTAATATTTCCAATCAATACAGGATCATCAAGAATCATTATATGAGCTTCAAATATTGACGCCCTTTCATTTCCCATTTTTTCGCGGGCAATACCCAGAATTTTGTTAAGTTCTTTTTTTGATTTAGTTAAAGCTTCGTAAAGATTTTTTTTAGCTTCTTCAATATCTGTTATTTCTCCCTTGTTCACGCTTATCTTTTCTTTCGTATAAAGATAAGCTTTCCCAATAATTATACCGGGGGCAGCGGCGATCCCTGCAATTTTATTTTCTGCTTCAAGAAATATTTGTCTGAAAGATTTCACAGTTCGTCAAATCCTCTGTTAAAGTAATCTACTATCTCTTCAGCAGCCTGTTGTTCATCCTCTCCATCAAATGTGAGTATCACTTCCGATCCCATTTCTGCAGCAAGTGTCATTACACCTATGATACTTTTACCATTTATATTAAGGCCGTTCTTTGAAATAAAAAATTCGCATTTATATTTCGATGCCATTTTAACAATTGTGGCAGCAGGACGGGTATGCATTCCAGCCTTATTTATTATCTTAACTGTTTTTTCAATCATCATTTAATTCGTTTTATTAAACTTTCAGCAAGCCAGCTAAACATTTCACGATCCTCACTGTATTTCAATACTTTAACTGATCGTAAAGCAAGGCTGGTATATTTCTTAATTTCTTTCCGGGCATCCTCTATTATACCGAGTTTTTCATAAAGATTTCTGAACTCCGGTATCCTACTTGAATTTATACCTTTATTCCGGACGAGGGCTTCTAATTTCAGCTTATCTTTTCCCTTAGCTTTATTTAAAGCATTTATCAATAAAAAAGTTTTTTTGCCTTCTATTAAATCACCGCCTATTTTTTTACCGAACTCTACCTCGTCTGCTGTGATATCAAGAAGATCATCCTGAACCTGGAAGGCAATTCCGATATTCCTGCCGAATGCTGACAATGCTTTTATTTCTTCATCATTGCCCTTGCCCAACCTTGCGCCAATTGTACAACACATCTGAAGCATTGCAGCAGTTTTTTTGCGAATCATTTCTATATATTCAGCCAGGCTGACTGATTTTGTTTCATATTCTTTATCAAGGCTTTGACCTTCACACACTTCAATCAATCCTCTGGTAAAATCATTAAAAATTTCTTTCGCATTTCCATTACAATTTCTGAGCAGATTTTCATATGCAACTGCCACCAGGCTATCGCCGGCAAGAATCGCAGTACTCTGATCATATTTTACGTGGAGCGTCAGTCTTCCCCTTCTCTTATCCGCATTGTCCATAATATCATCGTGTACAAGAGTAAAATTATGGAGAAGTTCCACAGCAGCGCCGGCATAATATGCATCAGAACATTTCCCGCCCACAGCCTTGGCAGAAAGAATGACGAGGAGGGGTCTCAGTCTCTTTCCCCCGCTTTCAATTATATAATAGGCTGGAGAATATAAATTAGCCGGTTTTCTTTTTGATAAAGATTTTCCGAGAATTCTATCAACCTGTAACAGTTCATTAGCACACACAGCACTAAAATTTCTCTCAATTAAAGTCAATGTAATTTTTCCTTTAGCACCAGCTTATTTTTTCTGAAATCTTTTAATGATGCTGAACCAGTCAGGAACATTATTTTTCTTATTGTATCGAACCAATTTGTTACAAGTTTTTTAACTCCTTCTGCACCACCGGAATCGAGTTCCTGAAGAATTATTCTTGCAGAAGCAACTATATCAGAGCCAAGGGCCAGAGCCTTAGCTGCATCATAGGCAGAATTTATTCCTCCCGAACCAATCAGTGTAAATTCATATTTATTTTTCAATTGTGCAACTGTCCTGATACAATAAGATGTCGGCAAACCCCAATCCCAGAATTCCTTAAATTTTCCATCTTTATTTCTGAGAATTTCCACTCCTGCCCAGCTTGTACCGCCTGCACCCGCGACATCGATACCACGAACGCCGCAATCCAGCAATTTCCTGGCAGCTTTTTCAGAAATTCCGGCTCCAACCTCTTTTACAATTACGGGAATTTTAATTTGTTTAACAAGCGTTTTAATCTTTTTCAACAAATCCGGAAAATCAGGCTCACCATTTTTTTGAATTAATTCCTGAAGCGGATTAACATGAACGACCATCGCATCTGCTTCAACAAGTTCCGCCAGATATTTGACAGAATCGAATGTATCCATCCGGGTAATCTGTGCAGCACCAATATTTCCAAGTATGGGAATTGAAGGGGCATTTTTTCTTATAATTTTATAAGTATTAAGATAATCATTATTTTCCAGTGCCTGCCTCTGACTTCCTACTCCCAGCGGAATATTCAGACTCTGTGCCGCAAGGGCAAGTTGTGCATTTATATTCTCAGCACCAGGAGTTCCGCCTGTCATACAGGAAATGAGAAAAGGATAGCTTATTTCCTTTTTTAAAAAAGATGTAGCAAATAAAATTCTGGTAATTTCAACTTCGGTTATTGCATAATGGTTAAATTCATAATTTTCGAAACCGGATGTCTTTTCTTTGAAAGAAACCTCATCAGTCAGGCATAGTTCAAGGTGCTCTCTTTTTCTGTTAGAGGTTGAGTCAGGTGTCCTTTCCATCAAATGAATTTTACCATTTATAAATATTTCAAGTGCAATAAAATATAAATAATTTGATAAAAATACCTTGATTTATTAATGAATATAAGGATGTCTTCTCCAGGTACTTTGTAGTAAAAAAAGATGTGGTTAAAATCCGGTTGAATGAATTTATGATTGCGATTGTCAATTGACGATTTGGGTTTAAATCACTGTAGAAAAATAAGAGCACATATTTCAAGAGGTTTCAAAATAAAGTAACCTTTCAATTTGTTTCGAATTTAAATTTTCTAATTAATCAGGAATTAATTTGTAAAGTAATGCAATGACTATCCTATCATCCTTGCAGTAAACCTTTTTTAAACATAATTTAAATTGTTAAACCTATTAAATTAATAAACTTACACGGAGACAAATATGTTTAAGAGATTTGCTCTGCTTGCATCTTTGTTTGTTATCCTATCCTCTATTGTATCAGCGCAGATTCCGGATAAATTTACAAACCTGCAGGTATTGCCAAAACTGATTTCCAAAGATGACCTTCTGGCAAAGATGAGATCTTTCACTGCGGGACTTGGAGTAAAATGCGACTTCTGCCATGCAGAAAAACCAGGCACTGATAAGCTTGATTTTCCTGCAGACGAAAAACCAGAAAAGGATGAAGCCAGAGTAATGCTTAAAATGGTGATGGATATAAATAATGATTACCTGCCGAAATTATCTGAATATACCAAAGACAAAATTATGCAGGTGAATTGCATTACCTGTCATCGCGGTAATAAAATGCCATTGATGCTGGAGGATGTCCTGTTAACAACTATAAAAGAAAAAGGACTGCCGGAAGCTGTTAGTACCTATCATCAATTGCACGATAAATATTACGGCAGCTTTACATATGATTTCTCCGATCGTACCCTGGTAAAACTTGTTGAGATGCTTGTTGATGAAAAAATGAATGATGAAGCTATCGGGATTGCCAATCTGAATATTGAGATGTATCCTCAGTCAGGATTTGCTTATTATGGATTGGGCGAGGCATATCAGGGAAAGGGTCAAATGGATCAGGCGCTGCAAAATTATAAGAAAGCGAAAGAACTCATGCCTGAGGGCTTACAATTTATTGACAGAAAGATTCAGGAGTTACAAACGGAATGAAAAAAGTTGAATGGCAGATTGGGTAGACAGTGGAATGATTGAAAGGGTGGTAGATTGAATTCTGAATTAATAAAACAACGATGACATCTTTTCACTAATTGAAAAGATGTCATGCTGTTTTTCTCATTCAAAAATTGTCAACCGACAATTATAAATGTTATTCTCTTGCCTGTTCATTTATGTCACCCATTGCAAGATCGGTTAAAAGAGAATTAGCTTCCCCTTCTTCGTCAAGTGTTGATTGAAGTTTATCGGCAACTCCATCAAAATTGAGTTGTTCCGCATAAGCCCTTAATGTTCCATAGGTGGCTATTTCATAATGCTCAACTTTCTGGGCAGCAGCAATTAGTGCGGCATCAAGAGCGGGAGAATCAGAGAATTGTTTCATCATTTCTTCACCTTCATTGACAATTCCTCTCATTCCATCACAGGGTTTCCTCTCTTTCATTTCATCAATTTGTTTGAAAATATCCTCCACCCTTTTGACATGATTTTTGGTTTGCTCCAGATGATCTTTGAAAGCTTTTTTCAATTCCTTTGACTGAGCATGATCAGCCATTTTAGGAATAGCCTTCACCAACTGATTTTCAGCGTCATAAATGTCCTTTAACCCATCTATGAACAAATTCCTCAATGTTTTTTTCGGCATAAATTGCTCCTTTCACCTA
>DATICR010000019.1:0-9773 GCA_035456745.1 Ignavibacteriaceae bacterium | reverse complement strand
ACTTATCCTTGATGGTTTGATGTAAGGCATATTCATATTCTGAATTATAATTGCCATTCAGTAAGTTATCAAAATTCTTCTCAAAATCATCCAGTCTTCTTAATCTATCCGATTCGGGGAGATTTCCCTCATCTGCAATATCGTCAGCCGTTCTCGCGAACCAATAGATAATGGCAACGTGCTTCCTCAAATCTTTCCGGATAAGGGATGAAACCACAGGGAAGTTCTCATAGTGCGATCTCGCGAATGAGAGAGATTTGTTATATGCTGATTCAGGGTTCATTTTTGCCAGTGCGAATAAAATAATTAGATGCCGGGTAAAAATATAAAGATTCTATCTTTTTTGAATCCCCGGGTTAATTTATCTGCCAAAGGTCTGCTATTCAGAAACTGTTAAAACAGTTATCTAAGTTCCTGCTTTATTTTGTTAACATTTGCAGAATTAACACTAATATTCTGGAACTCCGGGTTAACCTTTGTTGAAAAAACACTAATTTCAGGAACAAAAATGTATGTTATTTGTAAAATTTTACTTATTTTTAATGATTATTTTATAAAGCTAATGAAAAACAGAATCAGAAAATCTAATTTTAATTTCTGCATCAGGTTCAACTGCGCAGAGATACACTTCTTCTATTAGAAACCTCCGGCCATAATACCCCTTTTAACCTTTTATAATCAATTAACGATTAAGAATATCAATGAGTAATATTAAAGAAATAAATAAGCGGCGTACATTTGCGATCATATCTCACCCGGATGCAGGTAAAACAACTTTAACAGAAAAATTCCTTTTATACGGAGGAGCTGTTCACCTGGCAGGTTCGGTTACAGCCAGAAAGAATCAGCGCAGTTCCACGTCAGACTGGATGGAGCTCGAAAAGAAAAGAGGAATTTCGATAAGCTCAACGGTACTTCAATTCGACTACAAGGAATATAAAATCAACCTTCTCGACACTCCCGGCCACGAAGATTTTTCAGAGGACACTTACAGGGTGTTAACTGCCGTCGACGCAGTGGTGATGGTAATCGATGCTGCAAAAGGTATTGAGGCACAAACCAGGAAACTTTTTGAGGTTTGCAGAAGACGTGAGATTCCGATCTTTACTTTTATGAACAAGCTGGACCGGCCAACAAAAGATCCGCTTGAACTAATAGATGAACTGGAAAGTATTTTGGGTATCGGTGCTTTCCCGATGAATTACCCTCTCGGTACAGGTCTCGATTTCAGGGGTGTATATGACAGACTTACCAAACAGGTTCATCTTTTTGAGAGAACCATCGGCGGCAGCTATATAGCCCCCGTTGAAGTTTATGATCTGAATAATCCACTCTTCAAAGAAAAATTAAACGAAGAAAATTATGCTAAGTTTATTGAAGAGCTTGAAATGCTGAATATAGCCGGTGAGGATTTTAATCACGATGCAGTTGTTGAAGGAAAATTGACTCCTGTATTCTTCGGAAGTGCGATGAATAATTTCGGTGTTCAGCTTCTACTCGACAGCTTTCTCGATTATGCCGTTCCGCCTGCACCAAGGAAAAGTATTTCAGGAATAATTAAACCTGATGATGATAAATTTTCAGGATTCATTTTTAAGATTCAGGCTAATATGGATCCAAAGCACCGCGACAGGATTGCATTTATGCGTGTGTGTTCAGGCAGGTTTGAAAGGGATATGCAGGCATATCATTCTAATACCGGGAAGAAAATAAGATTATCGAATTCACAAAAGCTATTCGGTCAGGAACGTGAAACCATCAATGAAGCATATGCAGGTGATATAGTCGGGTTTGTGGGAAATTCAAATTTCGGGATCGGCGATACGATTACGGAAGAACAGTCGATCTTATATAAAGAGATCCCTCATTTTGCACCGGAGCATTTTATATTTATTAATAATCCCAATCCTTCCGACTATAAGAAATTCCGAGATGGTCTCGAACAGCTTCTGCAGGAGGGAGTAATTCAGGCTTTCTATATAAAGAATGCAGCGCAGAAAATTCCGTTATTGGGTGCTGTTGGTCCTTTGCAGTTTGAAGTTGTACAGTACAGACTTGAAAGCGAGTATGGTGCAAAATCTAGGTTAGAACAGACGAACTGGAAAGTAATGAGATGGTTCTCTGATAAAATCTCCGGTGAGGAAATCGATAAGTTAATACTTCCTGCAGGAGCAGCAATAGCTACAGATAAAGATGAGAATTTTGTCATTCTGTTCACCAGCGAATATTCAATGAATTATTTCAAAGGGAAATATCCGGAGGTGGAACTGGGCGAAGTACCGTTTGAGAGAGACCAATTGGTGATGAAACAAACCGGATAATTTTGGAACCTTGCGTGATTGCATGTTGGCAAGGTTGCATGATGTTGTAATTCTTGCCTATGAACAATCAGTTCTATCGATGGATTGTAGATTTAAGAGTTCAATGACAAATCCATTAAAAATGCAAAAGTATTCATGCCTTCAAATTATAATCTTTATTCCATTCATTTTAATCCATTTTTTGGATTAAGGTCTTGTTCATTTTAATAATTTTGTTTTCCAATGCATAATATTTTGCATCATAATTATCGAACCAATCTTTATCGAATAACTGAATTTGTGCTTTAATTTTAAATGGGACTTCTTTTAGGTCTCTTATATTAAAAGAATAAATATATAAAAAAATCTCTTATATGATTCATAAGGATAGAACTAATAGATTTAAGATATGATCGACAATGCCATGCAATCTTGCTGACATGCAATCATGCTAACATCGTTTATTCTGTTTAAATCTGTGATTATTTTTTACTACGGAGCATTCTGCTGTATAATGATAATCCGGGGTCGGTGAGAAATGTCAGCCATAATTTTACCCATGATCTATGATAAACAAGATTATCATAATATTCCGGAGCTGAGGCTTTTAAGTCCGGCAGCCTGTTCCAGGGAACTGAAGGAAAATCATGATGCTCATTATGGTAGCCGACATTGAGAGCAAGAATATTTAATGGTCCATAATAACTATATGTTTCTTGCGGCGGGGCTACCAGGAAATGCTCCTGTATCCACCTTGCACCGAGGGGATGAAATCCGATCGAAAAGAAGAAGGAGAAAACGAGATAAAGAAATGCGATTGGACCGAAGTATATTATAAAAAGAATATCAAATCCGAAAACCACGACCCAGTTTGCGGCCGTCCAGAAATTCATAAACTTAATCGCTTTTAATCTTGGAGTACGGAAAGCCTGGAAAAAAGGAAACATCAGTTCCCAGAATGATTTTCCCAATGTGGTATTGCTGATTAATCTTGCTTCCCATTTACTTGCAAGATCGGCGTCCATAAAATAATCACCCTGGTGAGAATGGTGCATAAGGTGATAACTCCTGAATGATACCGAGCTCGGAAGGATATTCGGAATATCTGCAATTATCCCGGCCACATAATTCAGACTCCTGTTCCTGAAAATCAGGTTGTGTGCAGCTTCATGAATGAGTACGAAGAGAGCATGATTGGCAAATGCTCCCACAAAAAATGCCGTTATTACTGCCAGCCACCAGGTCTGATCTTTCAGCAAGATTGCCATAGCAGTTTGAAGACCAACTGCAAATAATATCAGAAGAAAACTAAACGGATATCTGCCGATTAAATTTCTTACTTCGGGATGTGCTTTTAATATTGCTCTTGTTCTCTCTTTATGAGGCTCGGGCAGGTTTGAATAATGAAAATCAAGTTTTACTTTTGTCATTTTAGATATGGTTCAAAATAAATTTCGATAATAATAATAAAAAGGGATGTTTGATCAAAATTTATATAGAATGAATCACATTGTATTGTCGACTGACGATTTATAGTTAACTGATATATTCAAGACTGTCAATTGTCAATCGCAAATCGTCAATGCAATTGTGGTTTAAGACACTGACAGCAGTTTGGATGTCAGGGTGCACAATTGATGTAGAGGAAGTCGACTATTTTCATATCAAAATCAAAAAATAAAGGAGATTCCAATGCAAAAAATAATATCGATTCTAAGAATAATATCGATTCTAAGTATGATTCTGTTCTTCGCTTTTATGACAGCTTCAGTCCCGGCGCAGCAAAAAACCGGAACAGGTTCCAGCTCTGAAATCCAGAAATCCATCCAGGAAAGACTTAACCAGTACGCCAATGCTATTGTTAATAATGACTACGCCACCCTGGAAAATTTTTATACGGATGATGCCATTTCAATGCCAAATTACGGTAAAATGCTAAACGGTAAGAATGCGATTCATAAAGACAATATGGATATGAGTAAAAATGGGGGTAAAATAAATTCACTCGATCTTAATGTAACCAAAGTGCTTAATGAAAAAGGCGAGTTAGTTAATGCAATTGGCAACTTTAAAATTTCCTTTACTACTGGTAAGAAACAGAATATGACCGATGAAGGAAACTTTATGACTGTTCTTGAGAAACAGAAAGGTGAATGGAAAATTAAAGCTGAAATATGGAATACCGCTAATAATCCGTGGATGAATAAAGGAGGTATGGATAATATGAATAAGATGAATGATAATGATATGGACGATACGACGAAGAATAAGTAGGCGGTAGCAATAGGCAAAAAAGTAGGTAGTAAAAAGTAGGTAGTAAGAAGCAGGAAGTTGGTAGCGGTTATTGGCGGGATAGGGTTAGTGAATCATCGATGGTGCCGAATGATTCATCAATCCAGCCGGTTATACGGCATTTGATTTCACCGCTGCCGATCATTTGTCCCGATATATCAAAATGCCTGTCATCATCACCTTTGAGCTGAATACCGATTTGTGGATATGAAAAGACACCGGAAGCGGTAACATAACTCTCATATCCTGCCGGTTTGCCGTGTGAAATATATTTAAAATAAAAAGTACCATCCCCAATAAATGAATCATTGATATAAGATGCAAGGTGAAGGGAGATTTCGAGTCCTGCAACTTCATTCACATTTGAATAATACCAGTCGCCTGCGGCAACGGGTATAATTTCAAAATTATATTTTGTGCCATCGTGCACCTCCGGATTCTTCATCGATTCAATAATCAGCTTATAATTTTTTGAAGGAGCGGCGGATGAAGGAATCTTAAGGGAATATCCTCCGGAATCGGGAATATTGCCGACTGAATAAATCTGCATAGTCCCGTCAATTAATCCAATCTTCAGGTCGCTATTTATATTAGCCGACTCCCACGATACAGGAATAATCTGATCGGATTTGAAAGTCTCCCCTCCTCGGGGATAAATCAGATTGAGGGACTGGATTTTATTTATGTTATAGAAAGATGGCTGATCGCGGTAGCAGTTTAGTGATATCAGGGAAAGCAGCAGAATCGGGAATATTTTAGGATTCAGTAATTGCATGGTACAAAGATAAAAAAATGAGAGGTTAAATTAAGTAGAAAGTTTGAGGGAAGAAGTATGTAGGAGGACGTAAAAAGAATCCTCAGCCTGTTTTACCGTCAGTGCTACACTTCAGTATTTCGGTACCAAAGGAGTAAGAAGGAAGAAAAGCAGGATGGTAGAATTATTCATATCGAAGGGCTTCGATGGGATCGAGACTGGCGGCTTTGTAGGCTGGATAAGTGCCGAACAAAATACCGACAAATATACACAAGGAAAGACCAATAATAACCCAATCGACCGGAATGGCAGTTGAAGCATTTAAATAGCTCCCCGCCAGATTACCGATGCTGATTCCCAACACTATTCCAATCAAACCTCCGATAACGCATAGTGTGATTGCCTCAAAAAGGAATTGAATGAGAATATTCATTTTCCTTGCTCCAATAGCTTTTCTTATACCGATTTCTTTTGTCCTTTCAGTAACTGAAACCAGCATAATATTCATGATTCCTACTCCGGCTGCAAGCAGAGCAATAATGGAAACAGCGATGGCGCCGATCCTGACGCCGCCGGTAATATCATTTATTTGTCCCATAAGAGATTCGTTACTGAAGATATCAAAATCATTATCTTCGCCAGGTTTAACATTTCTAATTGTTCTCATATATCCTACTGCCGCATCTATACAGGCATTATAATCCTGTTTTCCGTATGACATAACAGTAATACTTATACTACGGGATCTTCTTCCGTACATAGACTGAAAAGTGGTAATCGGCATTATAATATAACTGTCCATTGTCGATCCAAAAAATTCCGGCTGTTTATCAAGAATGCCTATTACTTTCAGAGGAAAGCCATCTACGCGGATCGTTACACCTACCGGATCAATGTTAGTAAACAACTTCTCAACAACGTCATTTCCCAGTAGGCAAACATCAGCGCCATATCTAACATCAGTTTCATTTAATTCTCTGCCAGAGTTAACAGTTACAGCGTGTGTTTTGAATGAACCTGTAGTTACGCCTATTATAGATATATTCGGATTGGTTTCTTTTCTACCGAATTTTATTACCTTTCCCCAGGAACTCTGTTCTGCTCCAACATATTTTGCATCTTTCATCATTTTTTCAAACCTATTGAAATCATCGAGAGTAATATCCTGCCGGTTACGGTATTTTGCCCAGGAATCGTGTCCACCTGTATGAATTGCAGGAAATTTCTGAATCTGAAAAGTATTTTTATTAAGAAAGGAAACTCCGTTTTCTATTGTATCCTGAAGCATCGTTATGATTGTCATTATTACAATAATAGAAAATATTCCCACCATAACGCCTAATATTGTGAGCATGGTTCTAAGGCGGTTAGTTTTCAAGGAATCAAACGAAAGAGAAATAATTTGTGTAAACCGCATAAGTATTTATCAGAAAATGATATTTATTTACCGGAATATTCCCGTAAATGCTGCCCTATAATTTACCTATTCGTAGCGTAAGGCTTCGATAGGATCAAGATTCGCTGCCTTATAAGCAGGATAAGTTCCAAAAAGAACTCCAACAAATATACACAAAGATAATCCAATTATTACCCAATCAAAAGGAATAGCTGCTTTTGCATTCAGGAAACTTCCTGCAATATTACCTATGCCCACGCCGAGCACAATACCTATGAAACCGCCTATTAAGCAGAGCGTTATGGCCTCAAGCAAAAACTGTATAAGTATACTTTTTTTCCTGGCACCTATAGCTTTTCTTATCCCTATTTCCCGGGTCCTTTCAGTAACGGAAACCAGCATAATATTCATTATCCCTACTCCTGCAGCAATAAGTGCAATTATTGATACAACAAGGGCCCCGATTTTAATTCCTGCCGTAATATCATTTACCTGGGTAATAAGTGATTCATTACTGAATATATAAAAATTATCATCCTCACCGGGGGCAACCTTTCTTATAGTTCTCATATACCCAGTAGCAGCATCTATGACATTATTATAGTCAATTTTACTATATGACATCACAGTAATATTTATACTACTATTATACTTTCCGTATTTCTCCTGAAAAGTTGTAATAGGCATTACTATATATGAATCCCTTGACATCCCGAACAAAGACGGTTGTTTTTCGAGAATGCCTATTACCTGAAGGGGCAAACCATCCACACGTATAGTTTGTCCCACCGGGTCAATATTCGTAAATATTTTATCAACCACTTCCTGTCCAACAATACAGACATTCTTTGCAAACTGAATATCCGATTCTCTGAAATCCCTTCCCTCTTCCACATTCCAGTTATTTGTTTTCATAGCCCCGGTAGTAATACCAGAGATGCTTATATTTGGATTTGTTTCTTTATTACCAAAAGTCACCTGTTTTCCAAACTGCCATTGTTCAGCACCGATATACTGGGCTGTAGCAAGCATTTCATTTAAACGTTCAAATTCTTCAAGTGTAAGATCAGGACGGTTTCTGAATTTATCCATCATGCCGGGACCGTGTCCCATCATTGCAGGAAATTTCTGAATCTGGAATGTATTCTTATTCAACTGTGAAAAGCCGCTATTGATACTATTCTGCAGCATGGTGATAATAGTCATAATTACAATGATTGAAAATATCCCAACCACAACACCAAGAATAGTAAGGATTGCTCTGAGCTTATTACTTTTTAGAGAGCCGAATGCGATAGATATAACTTCACCAAACTTCATAGCCAAATCTTTCTATCTTAATAAAACTGATTATTCATATCGTAAAGCTTCGACCGGATCCATTTTAGCTGCCGTATATGCAGGTGCGAGTCCGGCAATTATACCAGTCAAAAGAGAAATCACAATAGCAATAACAACCGCATTGATCTGAATTGAAGTCGGAATAAATTGATTTACCATTTTACTGCCAAGCACCGCAAGCAATAAACCAATCATTCCTCCCATAATACATATTGTTGAAGACTCAAGGAGGAACTGACCGAGGATAGTTCTGCGTTTTGCGCCAATTGCTTTTCTAAGTCCAATCTCTTTAGTTCTTTCTTTCACTGAGACAAACATAATATTCATTATACCTATAGCTCCCACAAACAGCGACAAGCCGGTTATGAACAGACCCGCAATCTGGATAACGCCTACCACACTATTATAGGTATCCATCATACCCTCCTGCTGATTTATAGAAAAATCATTTTCTTCATTATAACTAAGACCGCGAATCTTTCTCATTATTCCCTCAGCCTCAGCCTTTGTGTCTTCCAGGAGAGCGGGATTCTGAGCACGGACATTTATTGTGACGGACTGATGAAATTCATTTGCAAAGTTTTTAAGGATAGTGCCTATCGGCACAAAAACCTGGTTATCCGGATTATAATCCCCCAGGATAAAACTTCCCTGTTCTGTAAGAACGCCTACTACCTTATAATCTACTCCTCCTATCCTGATAGTCTTATCAATAGCATCTTGACGGGGGAACAGATTTTTAGCCAGTTCACTCCCAAGCACAGCAACCTGACGGGAGCTTTTACTTTCCACCTCACTATAAAATCTTCCTTCAGCAAAAGTAAAATTAGTAGTTGCCACATAATCCGAACTCGAACCATTTATATTTACATTATCAGTTCTTCTGTCCTCATACTTAACGGTCTGTCTTGTATTTATCACTGGAGCTACTGCCATCGGAAGCTTAGCCATATCTTTAAACTCTTCGAAATCATCCATACTGATATTCCGCCGGTTTCTCATTTTCCACCAATCCTCATTAGAGAACCAGGCCCACTTATCTATATATAATACATCAGAACCCAGGGCACTGATACCATTCTGAAACGAGTTATCTATACCGGTTATAGCTGTAGCCATTACGACCACAGAAAACACACCTATGATAATCCCGAGCATTGTAAGAATTGATCTGACTTTATTAGCCCTGATTGCCCTTAAAGCTATCAGCATACTTTCTTTTAATTCAAACAATATGGTTCTCATAATAATTCCTTTTATTCTTTACTTACGAATCAGCTCTGAGCTACTTTCAAAGCGGGAATTTTCCTGGCCGCAACAGGTTCATCCTTTTCTATCAAACCATCCTTAAGTCTTATTATCCGTGCAGCGTGTTCAGCAATATATTCCTCGTGTGTAACGAGAATAATAGTGTTGCCTTTCTCATATATATCATTGAACAGAAGCATAATTTCCTCGCCTGTTTTAGAATCAAGATTTCCGGTCGGTTCATCGGCAAGAATTATTGACGGATTTGTCACAAGTGCCCGGGCAATAGCAACCCTCTGACGCTGACCTCCCGAAAGTTCATTCGGTTTATGATGCATCCTGTCCTTTAGTCCAACATCAATTAAAGCAGCCTGAGCCCGTTCACGTCTTTCAGTATAAGGGATACCTGCATAAATAAGGGGAAGCTCAACATTATGTATTG
>DATICR010000018.1:0-4785 GCA_035456745.1 Ignavibacteriaceae bacterium | reverse complement strand
AAAACAAGAGGGACAAGATATTTCCATTCCTTTTTTAAGAGTATAATAATGAAGAATCCGAAACCGGCAGCCATCCAGCCTGTTCTTTTATATGTAGCAACTAATGCTATTATGGAAATAAAAAGAGCTAAAGAGGTAAGTAATTTTGTTTTTAAATCAGTCTTCTCATTAATAAGGAATGCAAAAAGGAAGACTGAAAGTATGCTTAAAATTTCACTTGAGGTTATAGGATACTGAAAGAGTGAGGGACCTGATTGCTTAACAGCATACAGGTTTGCGATAAAATATTTATAAGAAAATATGATATAAATTAATGAAGTGACAACTGCTGCAACAATGAATGTCAGGAAAAATAATTTTGCTCTCTTCAGGTCCGGCACAGCAGCAATCGTTACATATATCAGCGGTATTAAAAGAATCCTCCGGGTCACATAGAGAAGAGACTGAGACTGATTCAGAGAGAAAATTAAAGAAAGGATTTCGGCAGCAAGAAACCAGAGAAGAGCAAATTCGATTCCTGTTTTTTCAGATGTGTTCTCCCTGGTTATATAATACCTGAAGATTAATAATAATAGTGCCCCGTAATATCCGACTTGATTGATAAAAATCGAGTTTGTAAGACTTGCGAGAAAGAGAAGCATGAAAAAGAGCACCAGCTTATCGATAACTTTAACAATGTTTCTCCCGGGCATTTCTCAGTCCCTGAACTGCATTTCGTACAATTTATTGTATAACCCGCTTTCATCCGCAATGAGTTCATGGTGTCTTCCGTGCTGAATTATCCGACCGTAATCCAGTACCAATATTTTTGTGGCGTGTCTTATTGTACTTAATCTGTGGGCAATCACAAAGGTTGTCCTGTTCTGCATCATTCTTTCAATTGCTTCCTGCACGAGCAATTCAGATTCATTATCAAGTGCAGAAGTTGCTTCATCAAAGATCATAATCTCCGGGTTCTTCACGAGAGCCCTTGCAATTGATATTCTCTGTCTTTGTCCTCCGGAAAGTTTCATTCCCCTTTCACCGATTATGGTATTATAACCATCCGGAAGTTCCAATATAAAATTATGAGCATTTGCCATTTCAGCTGCCTGAATGATTTTCTCCATGGGATAATCTTCTCTTCCATAAGCTATATTATTTCTTATGGATTCATTGAACAGGTAAGTTTCCTGTGTTACGATTCCCATCAAACCCCTCAGATCTTCTATTTTCAGGTCTTTAATATCTATGCCATCAATACAAATCCTGCCTGAATCAGGATCATGAAAACGAGGAAGAAGATCCACAAGTGTAGACTTACCTCCTCCGCTTGGTCCGACCAGGGCAACCACATCCCCACGGTTTGCAGTAAAAGAAATATTTTTAAGTACCGGTTCCTGACTGTCTTCATAACTGAAAAATATATTTTCAAATTCTATTTTATCTTTGAAACCGGATATTCCGACTGCACCGGGTTTATTCTTTATGGAAGGTTTTGTATCGAGTATTTCAAAAATTCTATCTCCAGCAGCACTTGCTTCCTGAATCCTGTTATTTACACTTGTTAATTCCTTAATAGGAGGCATCATCTGGAATATTGCGAAAAGGAATCCCAGGAATTCACTCGCTTTCAAAGTATCCTGCTGCAGCACCATCACGCCGCCGTAGTAAATAATAAAAACACCTACAACAACACTTAAAAATTCCGTTACGGGTGAAGCGATATTTCTGATACGAACGATTCTCAGCATCAATTTAAAAAAGCTGTGAGTTTCTTTAGTGAACTTCTTGTTTTCATATTTTTCCATTCCGAAGGCTTTAACAATTTTCACCGCGGAAATTGTTTCCTGCAGAATGCTTGTTATATCTGCAATCTTCGCCTGCACCACAGAACTCTGCCTTCTTAGTCTCAGGCCGATCCATCCGATTATGAGCATAGAAAAAGGAAGAGCTATGAATGCAACCAGTGTAAGCTGCCAGCTTATGCTCAAAGCAATGCCAAGGAAAACGATTATCGTTAAAGGCTCTTTGATTAGATTCGAAAAAGCAGCTGTAATACTTGACTGGACAATAATTACGTCATTGGTAAATCTCGAAATTAAATTTCCGACTCTTTCTTTTTTAAAATAGCTCATAGGAAGCTGGTGGAGATGAGAATATGCCTCATCCCTCAAATCTTTCATCGCTCCATATTCAACATGAGCCATGAAGTATGCCTGAAGATAACCAGTAATATTTTTAAGCAAAAAGGTTATTAATACCAGGAAACAGATTCTCATTAATGCATCAATCTTGGAACCTGACAAAACGAAATCATTAAAAGTTTTTGTAACTTCATCTTTAAAATCCAGCACCCAGCCCGGCAGAACACCGGTAGTCTCATTTATATGCTGTGTTCCCACAGTTTGTTGTGTAAATGATGATTCCTGGAAAAGGGTATCAAGAAGAGGGATTGTCAGGTAGACCGAAAGACCGTTAAAGATTGCGAATAAAAAAGTGAACAGAATCGAGGCACTCAGGTGCTTCCAGTAAGGTTTAACATAACTGACTATTCTAATGTAAGTATTCATTTAAGGATGAATTCGAGAGTTTTAATAATCAACCTCCGATTCCCGTAATTTCAGGAATATTTCTTAATCCGCAGCCGTTTTTAACAGTAATATGTTTTACAACCTTATTATTTTGCAGATTATAAATATAAATTGATGAATTTCTTCCGAAACCATCGTCAAATATTACAAAATCATTGATGGTAAAAAAGTTTTTTAATCCTGCCCCGCTCCATTTGTTAACGAGTTCTTTCTTTTCAACCGAATAAATATAAAGAGCAGAGGTGTTGGGATTCCCGGTAAAAATACTTGTATTTGCCGGGGATGCATCGAGTGTTGAAATTATAATAAAATCCCTCTGATCACTCCAGCTAATCTCGTTTACCGGTTTTTCTGTTTGGGTAATAAAAAAACTGGTTTTATCGTTTTCTCTTATTAATAAAACTGAATCAGGAATTCCACCTTTGTAAGAAATTCTATATTGTCGTGAGGGCGACTGCAAATCAGGTTCTATCTTAGGAAGCCGGGGATAGCCGTCTTTTATTATGTCATAAATTTTGGACTCCTCCTGCAAATTCCTTCCGTAAGTATTAAAGATAATTGTCGTTTGATTTATAAAAGTTGAAACTTTTTTATCCCAATAATTTATAACAATACGAAATACCAGCTCCGACTCCCATCGTGAAAAAATCTGCAGTCCGCTGCCGATATTAAACACAAATACAGGTTCTGATAAATCATCTGAGATTACATACAATTTTGCATCTTTAATAAACGGGAAAATTCCCTCTTTACCTGTTTTGGATGCAGTAATAAAGAATGCAGAAGACTGATTTTCCGAAGCAGAAAAATCCACCACTTCCTCATCCGTACTGCTCCAGTAACTTGAATATGTTTTATCAGCAGTATTGTACTTATACAATCCTGGTTTCTCTTTTATCATTCCCACGAATATAAATGAATTAAATTTGCGCTCAGGTATTTTTTCTGCTTCTTCTTTTTCTTTCCTATCGCAGGATACAATTAAAAAAGGCAGTATTAAAACAATTATAAAAATTATTTTCATTTACAGTCCGGCAATGCTAAGGAAGACTTTAAGAATATAATTAATTAAATCCATAAAAAATCCCCATAGTGGAGAATAAATTAAAAAGAGCAGAATTATGGATCCGTAAAATCCGATACCAATAAGTCTGGCTGTCACTTTATTGGGGAAAATATCATACAGTATATGGACGCCATCAAGCGGCGGAACGGGTAAAAGATTAAATGCGAAAAGGAAAACATTAAAAAAAACTCCGTACCATAATAAATTTACTACATAAGCCGAGGCAGAAGCACGATAGAAAACCATAAAAAAAATAAAAAAGATTACTGCAAGTAAAAAGTTAGAGAGGGGACCTGCAAACGAAACAACTGCATCATCAAGCAGCCGGTTTTTAAACTTACTCCGGTCAATAGGCACCGGCTTCGCCCATCCTATTAAAGCAATTCCTGATGCAAAAGATGCAAGGGGCATTACCAATGTACCGATTATATCTGCATGCTTAAATGGATTAAGTGTAAGCCTCCCCATTTTTTTTGCTGTGTCGTCCCCAAGCTTGTTCGCAAGAATGGCGTGTGAAAACTCGTGAACTGTAATAGAAATAAGGAACATGGGTAAAAATGTTAAGAAGGAAATAATTTTATTGCTAATCTCGATTCCCTGCAATCTAACCTCTTGGATGAAAATCTCTGTGAACCTGTTTAATATAATCCCTGTCAATGTGAGTATAAATCTGTGTGGTTGAAATATCAGCGTGACCCAACATTTCCTGCACTGCACGGAGATCTGCTCCTCCTTCCAGAAGGTGTGTGGCAAATGAATGTCTGAAAGTATGTGGGTGAACTTCTTTGTCAATTTTAGCTTCTTTTGCATATCGGTCAACTATTTTCCAGACACCCATACGCGAGAGTTTAGTACCTCTCGTATTCAGAAAAACATAGTTTTCACTTTTACTTTTCTTTGCCAAAAGAGGTCTGCTTTGTTTCAGATATTCTGTTACCCAATTGATTGCACTGCTTCCAATAGGTACAAGTCTTTCTTTTGACCCTTTACCGAAGACCCGGATTATTTCCTCCTTAAAAAAAAGTCCTGATATTTTAAGATTTATTAACTCACTTACTCTGATTCCGCACGCATAAAATAGTTCAAGGAGCGCCTTATCTCTTAAACCGGTTTTACTGGTTACGTCCGGCTGCGATAGTATTGCAT
>DATICR010000017.1:0-3008 GCA_035456745.1 Ignavibacteriaceae bacterium | reverse complement strand
AATAGAAAATTATTAAAGCAACTCCGCGATATTCCTCTGTGCCCTTTGTGAAAAAAACTCTTTGCGACTCTGTAATAAAATAATGTCACCCCTGCCTGACTGCCTTCGATTGATAATCTTACAGGCAGGCTTTCAGGATTTGGATTTCTGATTACTTGCTTTAGTTTCACAAAGTTGCATCCCGCTAAGAGCGGGATCTCCGCTCCGCTCCGACAAAGTTGCACAAGGAAATTTTTTTACACAAAGTAAAATTAAGGACACAATGTAGTTAGTTCATATGTTTATCATTTTTAATTTTTTAATTTTGAGAACACAAGGTCGTCGCTAAAGCGACTCTTCTTTAAGTACACAAAGAATGCCTCCTTTTGTGTCCTTTCGGTGGAGCCGGTTAAGAGTAAGATTAGGAGTTTAGGGAGATTGGGATAGAGAGAGGCTCGTTTAACTTTTTGTTCTTTTATTGTAATTTAAAGGAAAGCATCGGGAAATAATTTTGCGGAGGAGTTATGAAAACTTTTATACTATTATGTGTTTTTATTATTTCAGTTTTCGTTTTGGATAATTATCCGCAGAACTGGCCGACTGTTGGGGGAAATAACCAGAGAAACGGACTGAGTAAAATTGTTGGTCCCGACAGCGTAGTTACCCCTGCATGGACAATAACCTCAACTACTTCTCTGTGGGGAAATTCGGTATTTACTTACGGGGATAAATTTGTTACATCAAGAGTTGTTTTTACGCCTTCTTATACTGCTAAGATAGAATGCCGGAGAATTACAGACGGAGGTCTGCTCTGGGATAAACAGGTAAACCCGTCATCAATAATGTATGCGGTGGGATTTTCAGAATTTGCGGTGTATGCACACGATTATTCAAACGATTCGCTTTATGCGCTTTCACCTTCTGACGGATCTGTATTGTGGGCTGTTTATGAAGATATGTTCGGAGGTAATTCGGGAATTTTATTCGCATGCAACGGCGATCCTGTTGTAAGAGGGAAAAGACTAAACAAATATACTGGGGAAACTGTCTGGAGTTATGATTATATAATTCCTGTTGCCCCTAATGCCGGTTATGCAGCTTATGGAAATACTTTTTATCATTACAAGGGGGCAATAAATACTGCTAAAACAGTATTTGCCCTCGATATGGAAACCGGGGATTATAAATATGAATCAGTGCCCCTGGACGGAGACGCCGACCAGGAACTGCCGCTGACAATTGGAAATGACGGAACAATTTATATATGCCGGGATGGGGGCAGCTTATTTGCCCTGGAGGACAGAGGAACCGAGTTGTCAATTAAATGGGAATATGATCCGGCAGGTTCAAATCTTACTGGAAACTTCGGTTCAGATTCTGCCGGCAATGTTTATATTATTGATTATGATGCCGTTAAACTTTTAAGCAGTGCTAACGGAAGAGTTATCGATTCTTCGGATATAAGCATACCTTTCGGATACAACCCAACCATATCTGTTGACGGCGAAGGAAAAGTTTATATATGTAATAGTCTGGATGCCGGCGGAAGATACTACTGCTTTAGTGCCGACTTACATACAGTCATCTGGGAAATGCCCGTTCCTTATAATTATTACTGTGGTCCTGCTCTTGCAAAAGACGGTACTTTGATAATTATCGGTGCCGGTACAGAAATTAAAGCATTCAGACCAAACAGAGCTTTAAAGCCGGTTGCTGATTTTACTACCGATTCAGTACTTATACATGCAGGTACAGGTTTAAATTTTTATGATCAATCTTCTTTTCAGCCGTCAGCCTGGCAGTGGAATTTTCCCGGCGGTACTCCCGCAATTTCATCTGAGCAGAATCCAACGGAAATAATTTATTCAACCCCGGGAGACTATGAAGTTTCACTGGTTGTTTCCAATCCGCTCGGAACAGATACTTTAACTAAAAGCTGTTATATCACGGTACTGCCGCCGGTTTCGGTTAAAGAAGAAAATAATCCGACGGGATTTTACCTTTCGCAGAATCATCCCAATCCCTTTAATCCTGTAACAATTATTAATTTTCAATTAGCAACTAAAAGTCTTGTTTCATTAAAAGTTTATGATGTGCTGGGAAATGAGATAGAAACTTTAGTCAATGAGGAAAAGCCTGCGGGCAGTTATGAGCTAACGTGGAATGGTATTGGTTTACCGAGTGGAGTGTATTTCTATCAATTGAAAGCCTTTCTTACCGACAGGCAGGCAGGATTATTTATCGAAACGAAGAAGATGGTTTTGCTGAAATAAATTTATGGGCGAAGGAATAAAAGTTAAAGATGATATTTTTTAATTGATGAAAACAGATTAAAAATATGTCAAGGAAACAGAAAACCGAACAGTAATAAGGAACCTGCCCGACCTGCAAGTATCATATATAACTGTATTCTCCTTTAAAGTTTATTGTCCTCTACAGATGACAGGGTGATAATTTCTTGAAATACGATAAATGTTCAATTAGTTGAATATGTTCGGCAATCGATATAATAGAATCTTTCACAAGCTTTCCCGCTCACGTCAGGAGACGTGAGCTACGGGGGATACCTTCAATAGCCATTGAAAATTGTCGGACAAAATCACTCAGGCAGGGACTCTGGGTCGGGAGATGAGCTTAAATGTCACTTTAATTGGGAAAAGAAATCTATTATATCTTTACTCAATAATTCCGGTTGTTCCATTGCTGCAAAATGACCGCCTGCAGGCATGACTGTCCACCTTACGACATTAAATCCTCTTTCAACATATTCACGCGGGGGAAACGGATCTTCTTTCGGAAACCTTGCAACGGCAGTCGGGACTTTTACAAAATCAGTTTTCCCGAAATGTAAAGGAGCATTACGGCTCTCACCGTACAGCCTTATTGATGAGTTTATTGTTTCCGTCAGCCAGTAAAGGGAAACATTTGCGAGAAGTTCGTCTTTTGAAAATATACTCTCCAGATCCCCTTTACAATCCGACCATGAGTAAAATTTCTCAATTATCCAGGCACATAAACCGGCCGGTGAA
>DATICR010000016.1:0-7935 GCA_035456745.1 Ignavibacteriaceae bacterium | reverse complement strand
TTAACTCCTCCGATAACAGCCTGGTCCTGAGGAAATGGTGCTCCAACTACAACAGCTACGCAGGTTCCATATTCCTTACCGCTCCCCTGGGGATATTCAAAAGAGGGGGATCTGGCATTATTGGAATTTTGATTATTTCCGTCGCACAGCATACCTGCATTATTAAAAATTGTTGCGACTTTATTTATACCCATTTTATTCCACCGGGTATTATCCATCGGATTATTCTGCTGTGCTCTTAATAACGGGATGAATAATAATATTATAAATACAGCCGCTGCGGATATTTTTATGTTCATATTAAAAATCATAAAATTAATTCCATAATTTTATACCCAGTCGTATTGTTCTGCCGGGACCGTACATGCTGGGATTATTTGTATAATCATATGACGTAGCCTCATTGGCATCTGCACCGGCAATGCCGGAGTCAGAATAAACCCACCATATATTCCGGTCGTTTGTAAGATTCGTAACCTGAACAAACAACTGCTGTTTGAAACTGAAGAAGTCAAAATTCTTAAACACGTTTAAATCGAGCTCGTGAACAGCCGGGGAGCGTTCACCATTGGGATCAAATGAAGAACGGGTATAAGGAAATCCTGAGGCAATACTGCCGTAAAGTGAAAATCCCAATCCGTTATTCATTTCGAAATGAATATTTCCCTGGAATACGTGAGGCTGATCCCAGTTTGCCGGGAAGGTTCTGGATTCATCTGTTGGTCTTTCAAACAATATTGAGGTACTGACCTGAGTATTTGATAACGTATAATTAAAGAATGCAGAAAAATTATTTGAGAAATGTTTCTTCAAAGAAAATTCAATTCCTTTAACCGTAGCATAATCAATGTTACCCATTTCCTGGAACCTTTTACCTTCTGCGGTTTCATTCAACAATATTCCTATCAGATTATTTGTTTTCCTGTAAAATGCAGTAACATCAAGAGAAACAAAATCACCCAGCATTGTCTGGAGTCCGAACTCATAATTCACAGTTTTTTCAGGTTCGATTGTCGAGGATGCAATTGGTGTATTCTCCAGCTGAGGATTTGGCCTGTACTGTCCCGAGGCTACGGCATAATAAGTTCCCTGAAATACCTTATAATAGTTCGGGAACTGGTAATAATGTCCGTATCCGAATCTGACTGCAGCTTTATCAGCAATAGGGAAACTGATCCCCAAACGGGGAGTAATATAAAATTCAGTCTTTGCATTTTTTACAGGTGCATTCGGATCAGAATTTTGTTTAATATCAACGAGCACTTTTCTGTTAGTATTTATATAATCAAACCTGGCACCAAGGTTTATAATCATACCCATATCCTCAAATTCCATTTTCTCATTTAGATAACCATTGACCTGGTATGGTTTGTATGCATACTGTTCCAATGCTTCACCGCCGTCGGGATTTCTTCTCGTTAAATTCGTCTGCAGCAGCTGCACGGTTGATCCAACCGACAGGTTATGAATTTTATTTATCTGCCAGACGTAGCTGACATCTGCTTCTTTTCTATTGAAATAAGTATCAAAGAATACCCAATCCTCTCCCACAATAGAAAATTCTGCAGTGCCATTTTGCGGTACTACACCATACAATGACAGGTTGTCATAGACGCTGGATTTAAAACTTCTTTCATAATTAGCAAGAGATAATTCCAAATAACTTCTCTGGCTAATCATATAATTAAACTTTAAATAACCCAGGTCGTCTTTTAATCTTACAGGCGGTGTTCCATACGGATTATATTTAAAGTAATGATTGTAAACGCCTTTATTTGCTTTTGAAATAAATCCGCCCAGAGTGACTTTAAGATCCGGAACAGCCTGCCAGATTATTTTGCCAAAATCAAATTGGGTATCGTTAAACTGCATAGGAACTTTTTTAGGCGTTCCGCTTTTATCAGTACCTTCGCTGTTCACATACTCGGGATAAATGTATCCGAATATATAGCCGTCCGTACTATACGTCCTATGTGAATAAATAAAAGCAAGATCACTATAGAATGGCAGCGCAGAGGAAAGTACAAATTCCAGACTTTTAGTATTTTGAGATGTTGCATCCACTCCAAAATTATCCGTGAATGTTTTTATAGCAAATTTTGGTTGAGCTGACATCTCATTCAGGCTGGAAATTTTTACAACACCCGACATTGCCTCTCCGAATTGAGGGGCAAAAGTACCAGTAAAAGTTTCCATAGAGCTGATGACCAGTTCACCCATCTGGTCCATATTAAAATCCCCCCATAATGCATCTCCGACATTTATTCCATCCAGCAGGTAGGCGGCTTCATTTTCTCTACCTCCTCTGAAATGCAATCCATCTGAAGGAACAGTAGCAAACTGTCCGAACACAGGCAGACTTGAAACATCCCGAGTTAAAACCTGCTGTGTTATACCGGCCTGTTGTATAATAATATCTTTGACCGTTGTGATAGGTATTTGTGAAATTTCTTCACTCGTTCTTCCCTGCAGTTTACTGGTCAAATCTTTTTGAACAGGAGGTATTTTAAAAGATGTTACCGTAATCTCCTGCATTTCAAGCGTTTTTTGTTTCAGCTTAAAATCCAGAGTGATTGTTAATCCTGATGAGACTTTGACACCCTCGATGACCTGGGTATTATATCCCATCATTTGAGCTCTGATATTATGCGTGCCTGAAGGAATGTTCAATATTAAGAAATTCCCATCTTCATCAGTGGCATCGCCAAGCATTAAATTCTCGATGAAGATACTGCATCCGAGTAACGGCTGTCCGTTATCAGCATCAGTTACTTCTCCCACTATCTTTCCGCCGTTCTGGGCAGCAGCCTGATACGACAGTAAAATCAGGAATGTACAAAAAATTAAAATGTATTTACTCATGAGATAACCATTAGTTTTAATACTATTAATAGTTATTATTTGTTATTGCCAGATATTTAAGACTTCCATTGACTTTCGTACTTGTAATATTTTTCATCGTTTTAGTTTCTATAACCTGTACTGTTGAATCAATTGGAGTTACGGCATAGAGTAGCTCCTCAGCCGAAGTCAGTCTGAGCTGGTCAACCTGATACGGCCATTCTAGTTTATTGCTAACAGTATTTGTATTGACGTCAATTTTCAGAACACCTCCGATGTCATCACCGCCCGTACCTCTGAAATAGGCCACATAGTAATAGTCACTGCCCATTGTCCCATCAGTTAAATACTGATATCCAAGGTCAAGCACTGCAGGAGTTTCAGTTTCAACATCGAAGACCGAGAGTACGCTTGAGTTTGTTCCAAGCAAATACAGGTGACGTCCGTCTGCGGAAATTTCAATATCAGTTGGTTTGGTAGCTAATCCCGATGAAACGATATGTGTGTCGTTAAAATCATTTGCATTAACGATCTTCAAATCAGAATTTGTAGTACTATAAAAATACAATCTGTTATTTAATGAACTGAAGGAAACATCTTTAGGTCTGAAGTCATCCGCGAATGCAAAGGTCGTTTCAGTTGTAAGGGAAGCCAGATCAATTACCGAAAATGATTTTGCAGACGGATTTGTAACATAACCTTTCGAGTCACTGAAATCTATATTAGTCGGTCCCAATCCAACCGTAAGTTCTTTAACAATTGAAAAATTACCCGGATCGACTACGGTCACTATGCCATCTGTAAGCTTCAGATTTACGATAAAAAGCTTATCCGAATTTTTTTCAACTTCCAGTGCCGATGTCTGATAATCTTCAGCTCCCGGCAGGAAGAGACTATCAAGAAAGGTATTCAGTTCACCAACCTTATAAATCATATTCCGGTTTGATTTATCGCGGATGAAGCTTAAGGGAAATCCGTTATTTGAATATTCCCCGCTTGTAAAGAACCAGCTGGTAGCGGGTATGTCTTCATCATTGGGCGAAATCATTGAATTTCCATGTACGTCTCTTACTCCGCCTTTTACAGTAACCGAATAATATTCGGCAGGTTGATAATTGTCACCGGGAGTAAAAATAACTATGGTATCGGCTTCACCGTAAGAAAAAGCACCATCAATTTTACCACTTACACTTTCCACAATGACATTTGAAGAGAAGGTATTTAAATCCATCGCTTCATTGAAATATATTTTTATTTTATGATCCAGCGGAAAGACTAAATTCGGTGCATCAAATCCAATCTGTACAAATACCGGACGTTCAATTTCAACAGGTGCAGTAGGCATTCTATCAGGTATACAGGAACTTAGAATTAATGCTGCAGCGGTTATCAAAAATAAATTAAAAATGATCCTGGCCATTTTTTTCACCAATAAATTTTATAAAAATGAGGAGGCATAACCTGGTTATGCCCCCGGATAATTTTTATTTAATTAACATCATCTTATTGCTGACGCTGTATTTATCAGAGCTGATTCTATAGATGTAAGTACCACTTACCATTTGAACACCACGGTCATTCTTTCCATTCCATACCAGTCTCTGCTGTCCTGCATTGAGTTCACCACTAATCAAAGTTGATACCCTGCTTCCTAAAATATCGAAGACCTCAACCTTAACTCTTGTCCTTTCGGTGAGTGAAAATTCAATTGTAGTTGTCGGGTTAAACGGGTTCGGGTAATTAGAAACCAACCCAAAACCTTCTACCGGTTTATTAACATTTTCCCTCTTAACGGAAACTATCGATTTATCGCCAAGCCTGTGAACAGATGGTCCGCTTATAAAATTATAATCGATTGAATAATATGTATCGACATTTTCGGTAATTGGATTCGGGCAGTATTCTTCATTATCCCAATTCTCATCACCGACCACATATAACCATGGTCTTATATCTGTTCCTGCATTTATAACTGTCCGTGGTACAGCTATCTCAACAACGTTATCTTCAGTATTTTTTGCGAAAGTAGCAATTGCCCCTTCAACTTCTGCGAATTCTTCATAAGCTCCGGGCCAATCAGCAATATAGCGGTAGACAGGAACTTCATTGCCCGTAGAATCAGGATGCAATGCAGCGCTTAAATCAACCATATAATCAACCGGCAGTCTCCAGAATCCGCTATATCCCAAACCTGTTGTATCACCCCAATTAACTTCAAAGAATAACTGGAATACAGGTGAATTGCTGTAATTATTATACATACCTGCGAAAGTAGCCGTGGGATCAATATCTATTCTGACGTAAAGGTAAGTCGAATCACTTGTGAGATACATGTCCTTAACATCGAATTCCGGTCCTGTCGGCATATCACCTAATTCTTCGGCGCATTCACCAACATCAGCAGGTTGAATTCCTGCTGCTACCCAATCAAGCAAATCACCATCAATAGTTATATCCGACATAATCTGATCTCCCTGATGCTGATAAACTGTTCCGCCGTACCAGAAATCATATTTTAACATTGACGTTCCGCCTTCCAACGGGAGCTGAGAAGAACCCAAATCCCATTGATAGTCAGCTACTGAGTAAACCCAGGGTCTGAATTCACTACCGAAATTTATCATCTCACGGGGTACAGAAAATTCAAGCTGATTGTTATCATTATTTATAGCCATTGGTGCATGCATCAGCAATACAAACTCGCCTTCAACATATGTTGGAATTCTTCCACCGGTGTAGTAATATAATTCCACATATTTATTTAATGAATCCGGATGAAGTGTGGGAGCGAGATTCATGTAATAATTATATGCATTATTCCACCAGCCCCAATCAAAGCCCGAAGTATCACCGATTTCAGTATCGAAATAAACTTCAAAGACCGGAGGATTTTCAAAATTGTAGAAATTGTTGAAGTTTGCCGTTGGATCAAGATCTATTCTGCAATAAACATTTAATGAATCATGCGTGACATATATATGCCGTACGTTAAAATCCGAATATTGCGGATCCCCAACCACGCCGTAAGATTCTGCCGGCAAACCCGTATCCAGAGGTTCTATGCCTGCCCAATCCAGCATGTCCCCATCAATGACGATTTGTGCCGGAGCCGACCCCAGCAAAAAAACGAAACACATTAGTGTAAAGATTTTTTTCATGATCATCTCCTTTGTTCTATGAATTAATGATTATTTAAGTAATAACAGTTTTTGTGAATAAAAATTTTTTTTTGTTCTAAGTAAAAGGAAATACACACCGCTGCTCAATTCTCCGAATCTACTGCTACTTGTATTCCAGATAATTCTTTTGCTGCTATATTCGAAAGGTTCAAATTGTTTAATCAATCTGCCTGTTACATCGAATATCCTGACTTCAGTTACATCCTGCGGCCTGACATTATACTCGATAGTTGTTGTTCCATTAAACGGGTTAGGGTATACATTTATATTGTAATGTTCCGGGATAACCTGCTCTTCCCTTTGAATTGCTGAAACACCATTATACAATTCAAAGAAACTGGTACCCGTATACGTTTCTCCCCCGGCGTTATTGGTAATTTTAATCTGATGATTCAGAGAATTGTAACCGGTTGAATCCTCCCACAAGCCGTTGTTTGCCAGCCTGACAGCAAAATCGGGATTATCGTGAAGCCTGTTTTCAGGATCAGCAAGGAAGATAAATGCTGAATAATCCCCTTCTTCCATACTTGCCGGAATACCTGCGGTTATACTTACATAAGCTGTATCTCCTGCCATCCAGAATCTGGGATCAACATCTGTAATTAATCTGTATCTTTGACTGGTTGCAGTATTTCTTAAAATGATTTCCAAATTCCTGGGATTAAAAGGACTGGCAAATCCATAATTGGCAATCCGGAAACTGAAATTGAATATACCGGCTGGTTTTATGCTGTCGGAAATTGTCGCCTGCTGCAATTCAAATCTGTAACCGAGGCGTCTTTTAACTTCATCCATACATCCTTCTGCAATCCATCTATTCAGGACTTCCTCATTATAATCTTTATTAAGAACCGACCATCTCATCCTTGCAAGGTCAATCAATGAATTTTCACAATCTGCGTAACCGCAGTCGCAGCAGGTTTCCCCGCCCTGAGGAACATACCGGTTATCCTGGTTCAGATAATCCTTATCACCTTCGACATCATCCCAAAGATATGTACCCATGTCAGTTTCATCTGCAACAAAACAATCATTGTGAGCACCTACTCTTGACCGGTCTGAACCTGAAAAAGCTTCAAGAGAATCCAAGGGCTCACTTATCTCAAAAATTCTTCTTTTATAGTCAGGTGTTCTCACAACCACATCTCGTTGTATGGGCAGAGCATCAAGTAAAGCGAGAGTTACGGCTCTTCTGCTTTCAGTATTATTTAAGTGATGAGATGAATAATACCATTCTCCCCAGGCGCCGATAAACCCAGCCTCCACGTAATTTATTACATCATAATTCTGCTGTAAAACCGGCGCGAGTTGATTTATGTGCAGGAGGATAGTATCCAATGCAGCATCTTCGCCATTTTGATTATTAGTATACGACCAGCGCATCACCAGTTTTACCCCTCCCTCACGTGCAGTATTTAAATCAGCCTGAACAATATCTAAAAAAGTCTGAGGTAACGGTACATCATTATACTGCGGAATTGTATAAATCCTTTGTATCACCGAAACGTTTTCGGCTTTTATCGTATTGATAAAACTCAGTGTAATCGGATTGCTTCTATAAGCTGAAAATCCTCTTTCGGGGTTTAAGAAAATTTCGTCAGTGCCTTCATAATTGATAGTACTCTGCGGAAACACGTTGAAAATAAATAGTGAGAATAAGATCAGTAATTTAAACTTCATTATGTTTTATACCTGGATTTGTTTTCAAAAATCAGTTTCTTTTTATCATAACAACCATTCCTTTATCTATTTCGGGAATGTTAAAACTGATAACGTTACCGGATATCCCGGAAGTTATTCGCCCGGGTTCTCCTAAAAACGGAAGTATATAAACTTCATCACTTCCGATAGAACCGGAGTAACTAATGCTGACATTCTTAACAGTCTTGTTGTCTGCACCATATGCAGTATTTAG
>DATICR010000015.1:0-2150 GCA_035456745.1 Ignavibacteriaceae bacterium | reverse complement strand
AGATGGAGTGGTCTTTGTGATTTTACTATCCTTGATGGTATTATTTTGAGGGATGTAACTGCAAATGATGATCTGAGAGGAATATGGATGAGAGGGGATCATAACATAATTAGAAATTGTGAGTTATACAGAATCAAAAGAACCGGAATTGTTGTCCAGGGAGGCTATAATATGATTGAACATAATGTCGTAGATGGTATAATCGGTGGTTCAAATCATAAATACAGGGGCAACAGTATTTCGGTTGAGTCTTATTATAAAGCCCCTGATATAAGAATTAATTGTGAATATAATGTCATTCAATACAATCACTTTATAAATAACTTAACGCATGCCGGTATAAATATATTTCCTGCGACTGATGATCCGCGGCAGCCATTAATGAAAGGAAATAAAATTTATTACAATTATGTCGCTAATATCGGTGCAGCAGTTTATGTCCGGTATCAGGTGAATCTTGAAATCATTGGGAATATCTTCGTTCATTCGGTTCAGGACACATCATATGGCTCACCGGGAGGAGCTATTACTTTTGATCAAAATCGTAAAATGAATCCGTACCCCGTTCCATACGATGGCGGAATAATAAAAATTTATAAGAACACGATAGCTAACAACACAGACTACGGTATCAAAAATTATAATGTTAATACCCTGGATTTAAAAAACAATGTTTTTATAGATTCGCTTTCCAGTAATCCCAAATATTTATATTTATCATTCAGTTATACTGCAAAAGATATTAAAGCTGAGGTAGATTCGAATAGTTATTATGGACGTGGCTGGTGGAGATGGGGTGTAGGCACAAATCAGAAAAATTTTGAGGATTGGATAAAAGTATCCGGACAGGATAAACATGGAAAATACTATCCGTAACTTAGAAGAAAATTCCCTCTATCATTTTCATTTTTTTTTGCACCCCTATACTTTTTATTCTATGCTTAGATATAAATGACCCATCAGTCACATTTATCTTATCCATAGTTCAAAATTGCCGTTGTACGTTTTTATTTCTTGAGGGGCTTTTTTATATTTGAACATCCAGAAAAAATTAAAGGTAGCCGGAATTATGGCGAAAAAGTATGAAATTGCAATTCTTGGCGGTGGTCCTGGCGGTTATGTTGCAGCTATACGTGCCGGTCAGTTAGGCTTAAATACTGTTGTAATTGACCCTCAGAACCTCGGCGGTATTTGCCTGAATTGGGGTTGTATTCCTACCAAATCCTTGCTGAAAAATGCTGAGATATTTGAACAAATAAAAAATCATAATGCAGATTTTGGAATTCAATATAAAGAGCTTTCTTTTGATTTCAGAAGGATCATTCAAAGAAGCCGCGAAATTTCAGATCGGATTACAAAAAACGTAGAAATATTAGTTAAAAAAAATAAAGTTGGAAGAAGTAGAGGATACGGAAAATTTGTAAATGAGAAACAGCTAGATATATATGATTCCGACGGAAAGAAAATTGATACCATAACAGCTGATCGTATTATCATTGCAACTGGTGCACACCCTAAAACTATACCTTCAATTCCTGTTGATCGGAAAATGATTATTAGCAGTACTGAAGCAATGCTTCTTGATAAGCTTCCCGAAGAATTTGTAGTTATAGGCGCCGGTGCTATCGGAATCGAGTTCGCTTATTTTTACAGGGCGTTAGGTTCTAAAGTAACTGTATTAGAGATGCTCGATAATATTCTGCCGGTTGAGGATAAAGAAGTTTCTCAGACACTTCAGAGAAGTCTTAAGAAAAAAGGTATGGAAATCTTTACCAAAGCTGTGGTTGAAAAAGCTGAGATCAAGGGGGATAAGGTTGAAGTTTCTTTTACTTTGAATGGAGAAAGAAAAATTGTAAAAGCTGATAAAGTATTAAATGCAATCGGTGTATCCGGAAATGTTGAGGGTTTCGGACTTGAAAAGTTAGGTGTTGAATTATATAAAAATCATATTAAAGTAAATAAATCGACATTCAGCACAAATATCCCTGGAATATATGCTATTGGCGATGTTATCGGTCCTCCCTGGCTTGCTCATGTTGCTTCAGCTGAAGGGATACATTGTATTGAAAAGATTAAAGGATTGAATCCACCGGATATTATTTATGAAAATATTCCGGGATGTACTTATTGCCAGCCGCAGGTTGCAAGTG
>DATICR010000014.1:0-9042 GCA_035456745.1 Ignavibacteriaceae bacterium | reverse complement strand
ACAAATCTTTTTGATAATTTAAGTCCTATTCCCATTCCTTTTTCCTTAGTAGTATATCCCGGTTCAAAAATCTTTTCACGATGCTGCTCATCGATTCCTTTTCCATTATCATCAATCGTAAGTATAAAAAATTCTTCTTCTTTTTTCAGTGAAATATTTATACTTTCTGATTCAGCCTGGATTGAATTTCTTATCATATTTATGAATAATCTTCTGACCTGAAATCTATCTGTTTCCGCAACCGCCTCTTTCAATTCCGAAACAAACATCATATTTACATCTTCTTCAACGAACAAATTCATAGTATCCCTTATTACCGGAATGATATCCATTACCTCGAGTTTAAAATTAGGCATTCGTGCGAAACGGGAAAACTCAGAAGCAATTATATTAAGATTATCTATTTGATTAAGAACTGTCTTCGAGACCTTTTCAAAAATCGAATCGAAATTTTTATTTTTATCTCTATATGAAATAATCAGCTGCTGCACTGCCAGTTTCATAGGTGTCAGAGGATTCTTAATTTCGTGGGCAACCTGTTTTGCCATTTCTTTCCAGGCATTCTCTCTTTCCAGCTCTGCCATTTCAATTTCATTTCTTTTCAATTCCTGTGTCATCGCATTAAAACCTTCCATCAAATCCCTGATTTCTCCTCTTTCGTTTAAGGCCAGCTGCACATTCAAATCGCCATGAGCTACCGAATCAGTAGCTTTAGTCAATCTTCTAACAGGTGAAGAAATTTTATTAGCGAGAATAGTACTAATAATAATAATAATAATAGCAGCGAATGAATAAATGCCAAAAAGGAAAACATCTATATCAATCGGAGAAAATCCCGGATGAACTTTATTAAACGCATCATTTACGCCTATTATAATATCCATTCCATTTATGGAAATTTTTTTATAAAAGGCATCATAGGCATAATCCTCAATCTTCTCTTCCGTCAGATATTCACGGTAGCTAAGATAATTTAGATGATAGTATACATCCGAATCCAATTTTTTTGCAAACAATCCTGCAGTATAATATTGATTTCTTGAACTATAGATAAGATTAGTATTATTATAGACGGAAAAAGCTATCCTCAACTCACGTCCTGCATTTTCAAAAGCCTGTTCCACAGAATTCTGTCTGTTAGTCTCCATCTGTGAACGCACATGATTTATCAGGTAATCAGATCTTTCATTTAATTCATTAAAAATCACACTCTGGCTTCTATCAGCCACCACCTGACGATTATATATCGCCAGGATAATGACAGGTATTATTGAAATAATTAAAAATGCGATTAAAAGCTGGGTCCTGAAACTATATCTGAATTCCTTATAATTAATTACAAAGAAGATTATGAACAAAATCAGAATGAAGATACTATGTACCAAAAAGATTTTGAAGAAATTGAAAAGATTCCAGGTTATATGTTTTTCAACCAGAGAGACCGAAGTAATAATCCGGCTGTCATCTTCATTAGTTCTTAAAGCATATGTCAGGTAATTTTCACTGTTAAGATTTATAGTCAGCCAGGCTTCATTATCACTGGTAAAATTTGCATTTATAATAGGCCGGTACTGATCACGAGACGGATAAATATCACCATAGACCTGAACAAGACCTGAATTCTTAAATTCAAATATTTTAAGCTGACGCACATCAAGGACTGAATTTATGATATTCTTTTTTGATTCAAGGAAATCGGGAATATTTCTCGCTCCCCAATTCTGAAGAGTGAAATTCAAAACTGCAGCAATATACCCGGATACAATTCCTCTTTCTTTCACAGGAATAATTCCCACAAATATTTTTTCGGAAGAATTGCCATCCGATGCTGCTTCAGTAATCATGGCTGAATTTCCCGAATAATTCATTAATTCCCGGGGGAGAGTAAAATCCCGTCTGATTCCTATGCTGAATCTACCCACTTCTTTCATGTCCTTATCATAGATCATCACCGCTGAGTTTATGGATTCACGCTGTAAAGAACTGCCGCTCCAGATAATAAATGCTATAGAATTATAATTAGTATTGAGTCTATAAAAAGAATTTATTATTTCATCATTTTTCAGTGCGCCGTTCAATGTTTCATTTATCAAAAAACGCAGCAGATTATCATCAGGGCGATTTATTTCGAGGGCACTGGTTTTTAATGATTCTTTTTCAAGCTGAAGATTAAAAAAATTTAGTAGGGTAATTGTAATCACCGATGCCGCCAGTGTTGCATATATGAAATTGTAAAGTGAATCCAGTCTTCTGAATAATATATAATAAAGAACGAGGAAAACAAGCAGGACAAAAATGAAACTCAGCATATAGTTTATGAGGGGTTCCAGCTGGAGATAGATGAACAGAAAACCGGCTCCCTCAAAACAAATGAAAGTTAAAATAAAAATCATTCTTCTTTTTTTCTCATCTTCTTCCGGCACGGTATAAAAAAGCAGAAGGAAGTATGTAAGCAGAAAAAGAATGATAGCAAGACCTATCATCAGAATCGCAAAATTCATTACAAGAAATATGAAATCGGGTATCAGGATCGCCTCCTGGAAATACCTCAATGTAGAATCAAAGATTATACTCTTCATCGAAGCGAACAAGCCACGGAAAGTTGTAAAAAACATTAATGAGGCAGGAACAAACAGACCTCCAAAAAACCAATAATTTTTATATTTAACAGATGCCGGATCTTTTATGAAGTCTATTACATACAGGTATGTTCTTATACTTATTATTAATACAAACAAAGCAGAAATTATGAGTTCTATTGGAGATTTAACAATTCCCCAGGAAAATGCCGATGAAAAATTTGCTGCATCAACAAGGGGTCCCTGCAAAAAATTTGAGGGAAACCCAACAATGAATATAACCGACCTGAAGAGCGTGCAATAAAAAATAAATATAAGTAATCTCACCGACCGGAATCTGACCGATTTATATTCTTTCTTGAATCCGAATGCAATAAAAAACAATGCAAGTGCAAGAAGTACCGATTGAATTTCATTAGTTTTTAGCTGAATGGAATTTATATATATATCCAGACCAGGTTTAATGAAACTAACCGAACCGATTTTATTCCCTTTATTATTGAGAAGATCAAAAGAATATTTCCTTCCGTCACTCGATTTAGGCGTAAAGGGATTGTAGTTGACCTCAAAACGTGTTAAAAATTGTTCGGACAGTTCCTGTGCGAAATTAAGCTCCTGATAGTAACTATTTTGAAGTGAATAATTTTTTTCGAACGGAAGGCTGATAATATAATAGAACAGATCACTCTCCAAATGAACCGTATCGGTTATACTGAGATAAGTTATAAGATCTCCCGTATAAAAATGTGTCTGTCCAGGTGGATAACTAAGCGGGAAAATGTCCTCCTGATTTATTGCAATGGATTTATTCCATGCGATCATTCTTCCATTAGGCGCGATAATCTCCAGAGAATAATCATTATAAGTTTCATCATTAACCAGGTTAATCAATGAACTGTAGGAAGAATTTCGTGAGTTTAAAGTTGATTTGAGTTTCTGTCTCAAAGTTGAAGAGACTAACTGAAGATCATCACCTTTTTGCTTCAAAATTGAATTAACTGAAGATTCAATATCCTGAATTTGTTCTGTTAATTTTTCAGACCAGTTATTTTCAGTGTATTCAATATAAACAGGAGTCAAAATACCAGAAATAAGAATCAGCAGTAAAATAAAAAAGACGATAGCAAAGTATTTTCTATCGCCTTCCAGGATTTGAAAATTTTTAAGCATCAATTAATTGTTATCTGTGAAATCTTCCAGTTATTTCCCGATTTCTTCAAGGCAATATACACCTGAGCCATATCTCTTTTGCCGCGATATTCAAACTGATATTCACCTGTAGCATATGGATTATTTGAATCTGTACGAATGTTATCAAATCTGAATGCGGTTACCCTGTATACTTTAAAGAAATCTTCCAGTACATAATAGGCCTGGTTTGAACTGTAGTATCCGCTTATCCCGCTGGACAAGCTCAGATAAGTCTGTGGAGAGAAATACCTGGCGATAGCTTCAATTTCGTGGCCAGCTATTCCTTTACCGATTTCATCAAATACTTTTGAGCTCTCAGTTTTCTGCTTATTATTTGAACCTGTAGTAAAGTTATTCTGAGCGAATGTGAAATTTAAAAAGTTCAGACAGATAAGGCTTATTATTATGTACAAACTATACTTCATTTTAATCGTTATAATTTAATCATTATTAGAAAGTAAATCTATAAAATCCCATTATCTGTCTGAACTAAATTTTGAACAATTATTTGGTAACGCCGGCCACATTTTCCGTAACCGGTCTGTTTAATCTTTCTCTTTCAGCCGGAGCTTTTCTCGGTTTAAGCATATGTTCACCTTCCAAAAGCTGGAACGACCAATCAAATACAATTCTATTTGAAGATATTTCCGAAACTCTTACTTTAGCATAATGGTTATCCCATGTCCAGATTACATAGGTATGGCCCGGGATAGCTACAGCACTCTTTGAATCTCTCCAGCCAGAAGAAGGAGCAAACTGTATATCCCAGATATCCTGTGTGGGTCCCATGTCCTGAATATCAGTATCATAGTTCACCATTATAGAATCTATCCCACCATAAATTCCAAGGAAGAAATCGGTCGACTGATCATCATAGGGAACAACGCTATAATCATTAAATGTATAGCCGGCCAAATCAGGAAAACGATGGAAATCAAAAATTGCCTGATTAAATCCTTCAGGCCGCGGTACAGCATAGATAACATCATAACTTAATTCACTTTCATTGCCATTATAGTCATAAGCTGTGACAGCGTAATAATAAGTAGAACCATTTGCAGCGTCATTGTCAATAAAGTAATTATCGCTTGATGAACCGATAAGAGTATATTTACCATTATAGCTGTAGGCATAATAAACATTATAGCCCGCTACATCATTTTCATAATTTGGATTCCAGGATATATCTACTCTGTTATCGCCATTTAAAACTGTTATTCCTGTCGGAGGTGCCGGCGGAGTTACATCAATTGTATTGTAGGAGTCATTTACTCCACAGGAGTAAAGAATAAAAGATAGTAAAAGTAAAATCGGGTAATAAAATAATTTTTTCATGGTCTTTGTCCTGATATTGTACATTATGAGATAATCAAGATAGGTGCCATAAGAAAATGCGGATTTCGGCACAATTTAGCGGGTGTTAAATGATTGTATGTATATTATTTTATACAGGTTAAGTATAGAGAATTGGCGGATTGGGGAATTGTCGAATTCGCGAATTGGCGGATTTGCAAAATGCTGAATTGGAGAATTGGAGGATTGGCGAATCAGCGAATTGGATTAACGAATTGGAGGATAGCGAATTGACGAATTATCAGAGGGACAACTTTTGTAAAGGGGATGTATGTGAGCCCAATCGATGAATTCAGGCAAAACTAATTGGAGAGATTATAAATTAATATAACTACCTGATTCAGTTAAATACATTTTACCATTATTTATAACACCGACTGCTTTTCCGGTCATAAGCCTTTTATCGAAGGGAGAGTTATGTGATTTGCTCTTAAATTTATTGATATCGACTGTCCAGATTGACTCAGTATCAAGTATTGTTAAGTTGGCCATTTCCCCTTCTTCGAATTTTGGAACAGGTATATTTAATATCTTTCTGGGATTTATTGCCATCTTTTCTATGATCTGTTCCAAAGTCAATATTTTTTTTGTATAAAGTTCGGATAAAGCAAGTCCGACTTCAGTTTCGAGACCCAGGATTCCGTTTGGAGCAAATTCAAATTCGGTTTCTTTTTCTTCCGGAGAATGAGGAGCGTGGTCACTTGCTATACAATCTATTGTTCCATCTTTTAATCCTTTTTGGACAGCGTCCACATCTGATTGAGATCTTAAAGGCGGGCTCATTTTGACATTTGTATCATAGGTTTTAACAGCATCATCTGTCAATGAAAAATGATGCGGCGTTGCTTCTGCTGTAACTTTTATCCCTCTCTTTTTTGCATCCCTGACCATCTCCACTGATTTTTTTGTACTTATATGAGCAATATGAATTTTTCCACCAGTATATCCGGCCATTAATAGATCACGACTTACGATAATATCTTCTGAAACCGACGGAACGGGAGGCAAACCGAGGGTAGTTGAATTCAATCCTTCATTCATAGCACCACCGGTAAGCGAATCATCTTCACAATGTTCAATTATAGGGACATTAAACATTCCAGAATATTCAAATGCTCTCCTGAGCATTGCAGATGTTTTTATAGCAACACCATCATCAGAAAATCCTACGGCTCCTGCTTCAATTAATTCAGCCATCGGAGAAATCACTTCACCCTTTCTTCCAAGAGTAGCAGCTCCCACAGGATGGACATCCACGAGATGCCCCAAAGCTTTTTCTTTAATTAAAGTAACTACCTCAGCCGAATCTATTGCCGGTTCCGTATTCGGCATACATGCTACACCTGTAAAACCACCATTTGCCGCACTATCACATCCAGTTTTTACTGTTTCTTCATCTTCCCTTCCCGGTTCCCGCAAATGAACATGCATATCAAACAATCCGGGAACAACATATTTTCCTGAAAGATCAAACACTCTTGCATCATTTGCTTCTGCATCGCTAATTTTTCCTATACGTGATATTTTACCATCAATGATTAACAAATTTATTTCTTTCTCATTCAGTCCCTGATCAGGATTTAACAAATTGATATTTTGTAAAATAATTTTCATTTGTTCCTCTTAAATTAAAGTGCCAAGCAGATAAAGTACTGCCATTCTGACTGCAACGCCGTTTGTCACCTGTTTGAGAATTATCTGGTGCATTCCATCCGCAACTTCCGACGATATTTCTACTCCCCTGTTAATAGGTCCCGGATGAAGTATCAATATATCTTTGCCGTTTTTCTCCAGACGTTCCGCGGTAATTCCGAAGTACTTCGAATATTCTCTTATTGATGGGAAATATTCCCTGGCCTTTCTTTCAAGTTGAATTCTTAAAACATTTAATACGTCGTTTTCCTGTATAGCCTCATCAATATTATAGATTACTTTAACCCCCAGTTCTTCAATAAATTTCGGAATCATAGTTGAGGGACCGCAGACAGAAACTTCAGCGCCCATAGTTTTTAGTCCATAGATATTTGAGAGAGCCACACGACTATGAGCCACGTCGCCCACGATACAAACCTTAACTCCTTCCAATCTGCCGAGTTTTTCCCGAACAGAATACATATCCAGCAAAGCCTGTGTAGGATGTTCATGTATTCCGTCGCCCGCATTTATAATATTCGCATCGCAGATTTTTGTGAGGAAAAGCGGAGTTCCGGCAGCTGAATGTCTCACCACCACCATGTCAACTTTCATTGCTTCAATATTTTTTATTGTATCCTTGAAAGTTTCACCTTTACTGACACTGCTTCCGGAGACGGAAAAATTCACAGTATCCGCTGACAGTCTCTTTTCAGCCAATTCGAAGGAAATCCTTGTGCGTGTGGAATTTTCAAAAAAAAGATTAACAATCGTTTTTCCCTGCAAGGTTGGAACTTTTTTAATGGGCCGTTCAAGCACTTCCCGAAAAGTTGTTGCCGTATCAAGAATTAATTGGATATCCTCTTTGGGTACCGATTGCATACCGAGCAAATGTCTACCTGATAAAGCCATTTATTTTATTTATCCTCTTTAGTTTCAACGAGATAGATTGCGTCCTCGCCGTCCACCTCATGCATTTTAACTTTTATTTCTTCCGAGGGAGCAGTAGGAATATTCTTACCGACATAATCCGCTCTGATCGGCAGTTCACGATGACCGCGGTCAACAAGTACGAAAAGCTGAATTGAGGCAGGTCTTCCAAAATCCATAAGTGCATTCAAAGCGGATCTTACAGTTCTTCCGGTATACAGGACATCATCAACGAGGACGATATTTTTTTCATTTATATCAAAAGTTATATCGGAAACTGAAACCTGCGGCTGCTTCAATAACGTGCGGAAATCGTCCCTATAAAGTGTAACATCGAGAACCCCGAGCGGCAGTTCAATATTTTCTATCGATTTTATTTTTTCAAAAACTCTTCTGGCAAGAAACTCTCCCCGCGTCCTCATTCCTATTATTACCAGATTTTTTGTCCCTCTATTCTTCTCAAGAATTTCGTGTGCAATTCTTGTAATAATCCTGTTCAGATTATCCTGGTCAACTACTTTTGCTTTTATGTTCATATATAAAAAATCCTCCTTGGAATAATTCCTTGGAGGCAGCCTCTTTTAACTTTTAGATTTTTTATTTGCTTCATTCCTTCTCCACCTCTCGGGATAGATTTAAAGGGTTTTAATTAAGTGGGTAAAACTTAAAAGAAATCCGGTGAAAAGTAAAGTATTTTGTTAAATTGTTTAATTGCTACAAACCTGTCCAAAATAAATCGTAACCTAAAGCGAGAAACTTAAACCACTGGGAAAACAGAATAAACAGAGAGATGGCTTCGCCATTTAGATTAAAATTGATAAGCCTCCCGAAGGGATAAGCGTAAATCAAGCTCTTAATATTTATTGATATCTTTTTAATTCCAACTTTTCGATTTTTCTTAAAATCCAATCCTTTTTTGGAGTTCCAGATTTAATTTGGACAGCTCTGAATTGCTAACTGTCTCAAGTGAATTTATTGAAAAATATATTTTCGTGTTGTCCGGATGGTTTGATGGTTATTTTATCTTCTATTGGAAATAGAATTTAAAGAAATTATCTTTGAATCATTAAAGATCAAGTTTTTCGGGGTGTAGCGCAGCCCGGTTAGCGCGCTTCGTTCGGGACGAAGAGGTCGTAGGTTCGAATCCTATCACCCCGACTGAATGTTCACGGTTTATATTCTTAAGAGTCCTTTAAAAAACAGGTATTATGTTGGTCATACTTCTAATCTGGAAAGAAGGATTACTGAGCATAATTCCGGACATACCAAATCCACCAGATTCGGCTTACCCTGGGAAATAATCTGGACTGAAGAGTTCGACAACCGTTCTGAGGCAATGCTAAGGGAAATTCAGAGT
>DATICR010000013.1:0-10100 GCA_035456745.1 Ignavibacteriaceae bacterium | reverse complement strand
CGAGTCCCGGTAAATTATAGTGAACGCCTTTGGCAAACACTATTACCGGTTCATTTTTCTTTATTAAAGAGGATATCACACGTTCAATATACTGCAGGGAAAATTCTTTAAAAGTTTGCTGCGAAAGGATACCGCCCCAGGTATCAAAGATCTGGACAGCATCAACGCCGGCTTCGATTTTAGCTGATAAATATTCTGCTACCGCATCAGATAGTTTTTCGAGTAATTTATGCGCAAGAACAGGATCGTCATAAATTAATTTCTTAATGTATGCAAAATTCTTTGAACCTCTTCCTTCAACCATATATGTAAGCAGTGTCCAGGGGGATCCACTGAAACCAATCAATGGCACTCTTCCGTCAAGCTCTTTTTTTGTTAGTCTTACAGCATCCATCACGTATTTTAAATCTTTAACGGGTTCAATTCTCTTTAAATTTTTTGCTCCTTCTTCATTTCTTACCGGATTATGAAAAATTGGTCCCTTTCCTTCGTGCATTTCAAGAATTAATCCCATTGCTTCAGGAATTACCAGTATATCGGAGAAAATGATTGCAACATCAACACCAATAATATCAACTGGCTGAATGGTAACTTCTGCAGCAAGTTCTGGTGTTTTGCACATGGTTAGAAAATCGGCTTTCTCTCTTATGGCCCGGTATTCAGGAAGGTATCTGCCGGCCTGTCTCATTATCCAGATCGGAGTCCTTTCTGTCGGCTCTCGCTTACATGCTTTCAGAAATAAATCATTTTTCAGTTTCAATTCTTTTCCATCTGATAAAATTCGACAATTGACTTTACGAGACCTTCAAGTGTGAACTCTTTAGGGATAATATCGACTTTCACTTTTTTCTTTTCGAGTGCAGCTTTGGTAGTAGGACCGATAACAGCCACAGTGTATCCAGCGAAATATTTTATCGGGTCGGCTATGTTCTGGATTTCCAGGAAATTTACAAATGTTGAGGGACTGGTAAACACAAATAGATCGGGATTACTTTTTTTCAGTTTTTCTTTATACTCAACAATATTTTCTTCAGAAGGAAGACCAATATTGTATACAGATGCAGTCTTTATTTTTGCTCCCCTCTTCTTCAAACCATCCGGCAATTCCTCTCTTCCTATAGCTGAACGGGGGATAAAAATAACTTTACCCTCCAAATCATATTCTGTAAGTTCTTCAATAACACCGTCACCACTGAATTCTTTTGGAATAATATGAACCGGGATATTATTTTTTTCACAAATACCGGCTGTTTTGCTGCCGACTGCAACAATTCTAATCCTGTTGAAATCAAATTTTAATGAAAGTTCTTCACATCTTTTTATGAACATATTAACTGCATGAGCCGATGTAAAGATTATAAAATCAATCTTTGACTGTTTTTTCACGATATCATCAAAATCTTTCCATGAGTCGGGCGGCATGATTTCAAGAGTAGGGAACGTTATAACTTCCGCTCCCAGCTTCTGAAAAATTTCAGATGATTCTTTAGATTGCTCAATCATTCTTGTAATTACGATGGTCTTATTTTTTAAAGGCAGAAGCTGGTTGTTGTCAAACCCGGAAAATAATCCGGTGACTATAAATTCATACGTTCTTTCTCTGTCCTTTATCATTTCCTCTTCATCATATCTCTTCTCAATGCCTCTTGATACAGAACCATAAACGCTTCCAAGTATGAGATCAACAGCAAAATCTTCATCAATTTCGCGGAAGAGGTTCTCATTTTTTCCTGATTTAATAATGCTTTTCAGCATATTCTTCAGATCCCTTTCTAATGTGCATAGCTCGGAACAGATTTCGTTTTCTGCTTTAAGGGACTCTTTCTGATACATCAGGAAAAATGTCTGATATTTCATCATAAACATATAAACATGAATGATGAATGAATGCAGTGAATCTATACTTGTTTTTTCATCTGCAATTTTATTTTTAAGCGATGAAATTAATTTCTCCATTCGCTGCTGCATTATAGAAAAATATAATTCCTCCTTTGAACTGAAATAATTATATACTGTTCCTTTTGCCAGCGAAGCAAGCTTGGCAACATCTTCCATCATTACTTCATGGTAATTCTTTTGAGCAAAAAGCAGCGATGCAGCTTCTATTATTTTACTGCGCTTTAATATTTTACCGCTTTGTCTTTTTTCCTTAATGATCATTCCATATACCTGTTACATTACATGCCAGGGCTTTTGAGAAATTACCTCGCCGGTATTGGGATCTATTAACATTATCTCGCCGCTGCCTCTGAATCCGAATGAACCTTGCGATTCACTCTGAGTAGTGAGAATGCTCCATACGTACTGATTTTTTTCAGGTTCCCATTTAAATTCAATTTTCCAGTCTTTAATTCCTTTTGGTAAATTATTCTCCTCTGCAATACTGACAGCTTGTTCTTTATCTATATTAAACTCACACTTTTCCGGATTTGAAAGACAATCCGGTAATCCTGTTGTATTTTTTTCATCTGTAATCCGCCCGGTGCTGTCTACAGTAAACTTTATTTTAGAATCTACATACGGCTTATCAGGGATCCTAAAATTGTATACCATCTGATATTGTGAACGAAGTTTCTTGGTTTCCTGAAAATCGGGCTTTATGTATTTATCGAAATATTCCTGCCCGACTTTCGAAATAATAAACTGATTGCTTTTCTTTAATACATCTCCCGGCACAACGGATTGAGATTCCATACAACTGCAGGAACACGCATAAAAAGTAAATATATTAATTAGTATTAAACCACTTATCAATATTTTATGTGTAAAGTTTAATGTCATTTTACCCTCACATTATTGTAAATTTCATCCAGGATTTCTTTTGCCCCGGCTTTAATTAAATCATTCGCCAGATTTCTTCCGGTTTTCTCCGGATCCTTGCTGCTCCCCCTGACTTTTTTTCTGAAGGTTAAAGTTCCGTCTACTTTACCTACCATACCGTCCAGGTATATTCCGTTTGTTTTTACCTCTGCAAATGCTCCTATTGGTACCTGGCAGCCGCCTTCCAGTTTTCTCAGGAATGCTCTTTCTGCAAGCACTGCAGTGTATGTCTCTTCGTGATGAATAGATTGAAGAATCTCGTCCACCTCTTTATTCTCCGAATGAATTTCAATACCAAGAGCTCCTTGCCCTACTGCCGGCAGAATATCTGCTTTATCTATGTATGAAGAGATGTACTTTTTGAGATTTAATCTTTCAACACCGGCCCGTGCAAGTATAATACCGTCCCAATCAGAATCAAGAAGCTTTCTAATTCTGGAAGGAACATTGCCGCGTAACTCATAAATTGTAAGATCAGGACGAATATGCAGCAGCTGTGATCTTCTTCTTAACGAACCTGTAGCAATCACACCGTTCTCTCTTACTGTGTGAATAGTAATCCCCTTTTTATGTGCTATTAAGACATCTTCTACCGGATGTCTTTTTGTTACTGCTGAAAGTTTTAATTCTTCAGGCAGCTGTGTCTGTAAATCTTTCAGACTGTGAACAGCAAGGTCGATTTTTTTATTTAATAATTGTATTTCTAATTCTTTTGTAAACAAACTCTTGTCGCCGATTTTCGAAAGAGCAACATCAAGTATTTTATCACCTTTCGTTTTTATTATTTTTATTTCAACGGAAAGATTTCTGTTTCTTTTTTCTAATTCTTTTTTAACATAATTCGACTGCCATAAAGCAAGTTCACTTCCTCTTGAACCTATTATTATTTTATGTTTCAATTTGTTAACCAAAAATTTATTCTTTGTTTTCTTCTTTGTTCTTTGTTTTATCAATTCCGAAAATTTCACGGAGTATACTTATCCTTGCAGCCATTTCATTGCTGCCGCTGTCATTATCGGAGAGTTTTTTTAATTCGACCATTGGCTGATGAAGTATTTTATTAATTATCCGCTTTGTAATTATATCAAGCTTTTCCTGGTCATCATCGGAGAAACGGTTTTTGTTCTTACTGATTTCTTCAGCACGCACGGCCTCGAAATAATCCCGTAATGATTTTATTGTGGGACCTGCTTCAAGAGAATGATACCAGTTCATTAGCGCATCAAGTTCTTCTGTTATAATCTTTTCTACCTTTGGTATTTCTTCTCTTCTTTTTGCAAGATTTTGTTCAACAATGATGTTCAGTGAATCGATATCATGATAAAACACATACTCAATTTTTTTGGATGCAGGGTCAATATCACGGGGGACCGCAATATCCATTAAAACCATTGCGGAATAATTCCTGTGCTTCATTGCATTTTCAATATCCGTTTTAGAAAGGATTAATTCCGGAGCACTTGTGGCGCTAATGATTATATCATAATCATGAATAAATTCTTTGAATTTGCTGAAAGGTAATATTTTTGCATTAAGAGATGAACCGATTTTTTCTGCACGCTCAATAGTACGGTTTGTAATTGAGAGTCTTCCAATTCCCCTGTCACGTAAGTGTTTTGCTGCAATCTCTCCGGTTTCCCCCGCTCCAATTACAAGTGCGGATTTTTTACTTAGATTCGAAAATATCTTCTCAATTAATTGAACGGCAGCATAACTAACTGTAACAGCACCCTCACTTATTAATGTTTCATTGATCGCACGTTTTCCGGTTTTGATTGCAGCATCGAAAATTCTTTTTGAAATTACTCCTGTAAAGCTTAAATCTTCAGCAAGCTGGAAGGAATCTTTTACCTGTTTGAAAATCTGATTATCTCCTATAAGCATTGAATCAATTCCGGTTGCTACACGGAAAAGATGTTCTATTGCTGAGAATGAATGAAATGTCTGAAAATTTTCGGCAGAAATGTTCTTTACGGATTTATGTTCTGCTAAAATCTTCTGAATGTCGGGTAGCAATAATTTATCGTTCACCGGAAATCCATAAATCTCGGTTCGGTTGCAGGTGGATATGACCAGTCCTTCGCTGAATACATTGCCTTTTATTTTGGCAACCAGTTCTGCGATCTCTTCTTCACTTAAGTGAAGAGCTTCTCTTAAATCTACAGATGCAGAATGATGATTTATTGATATTGCTGATAAATTCATACCGGCTTAATAAAAAGAATGAAAACTTTGTGCTAAAAAGTTAGTAAGCATTGTGGATGCTATTGCAAGTACAAATCCAATGATGGATAATGTTACAACCTTTTTCCCGCGCCATTTGCCAAATACTTTGCTTGCTATTCCGGTTCCATATAAAATCCAGACCATCGAAGTTCCGATAAGCTTCGGATCCAGATATGAAAAATTCGGAAATGCTTTCGGCAGCCATATGATCCCGATAATTATGGCAAATGTTAAAAGGATGAATCCAATAACTGCCGAATAAAAGCTTAATACTTCAAGCACTTCAAGATTTGGCAGACGATTAAAGACTAAACCAAATTTGTTTAGTTTAATTTCTTTGTAAAGGATTAAATAAAGAAAACCATACACCGCCGATATTGTTATTGCAGAGTACCCGAGTAGAGCACTGAAGACATGAATACCAAGTAGATTACTTTTTAGAACATCCTTAACCTGAACAAGGTCTTGTATAAAAAAAGAAGATATGAGCTGAAATAAAATGGATATAATGATTATAAATAAACCAGTACCTCGTATATCGGTTACCAGTTCAAGTATGAAATATGAAAATCCTATTGCAAATGCCAGCACAGTGAATATTTCAAAAACGTTTGTTATAGGAGGATGTTCAAAAAATAGTGTTCTGAAAAGCAGGTAGAATAAATGGAAAATTAATGTAAGAAAAAGCAGCAGCCTTTTTGAATTCGCAACTACTTTTCCCCCTTTCATAAAATCCACATAATAGAAAATGAAAGTCGTTATGTAAAGAATCGGGAGTAGTATGTTCAGAAAATCTATTAGACCCTTCATAAACAATCTCTTATATGACTTATGGGTACAAAATTAGATATTTAATTATCCCCAATCAAGCATAAAATGACTCTCCGGTCAGGTATTCCCATTGTTTAGTTTTGAAGGTATCAAGAAGGAAATCTGACTAATATGAAAAATTATCGAACCTTTTTAATTATTTTTTTAATTATTAGGGACAGTACTTGATGTTAATAGGTTATTCCTATCGATTAGTATCGGGGAATTTAATAATTTAATATTGTGATTTATTTTCTTTACGGAAGTGAAATGCACAAATCCGGTCTAATCAAAGTTCTTTTTTCATTATATGGAGCTGCTATGAAATCATATTTACTTTTATTCTCTCTTTTATTGGTCCTCAATCTGAATGCACAAAGTAATTTACCTCGTGCCGGGGAATTTCAGACTAACGCTTTAAATAAGACTGATCTTATCAAAGCTATGAGACCAGGAAATTTCTTGTCAAAAGAAACATTAGATGTGATCAATTTTGATTCGTCTAATGTTAGCTTTAAGGGGAATTATCCTTTCGGATCGGCTTTTGGTCTTGGGATGAGTACCTCAGACAACCTTGTATTTGTCGGTTCGGGAGGTGGAATATATGTAACAGATGTTACGGATCCGCAGAACCCGTTAGTCAGGTCTGAAATCAGGACAAGATCTCTTGTAGATGATTGTACATATGACCCTGTGAATAAAAGATTATATGTATGTGCTTATTTCTCAGGTATTGAAATCTGGGATTTATCTGATTTGGAAAATCCGGTCAGAATGAGCAGAATTCCTACTGAGCCGTATCCAAGAAGTGGTGTCGCATATAGCGGTAATTATATTTTCTTTACAACCAATAATAATCTGTTCTCATATGACGTTACTGATCCTTATAATCCGACTGTCGCAAATGAATTGTTTATAACCAATGCTCTGATTCTTCAGATGTACCTTAAGGGAAATATACTTTATCTTGTTGCAGACACCCAGGGTTTAAAATTAATTGATGTATCAAATCCGCTTAACCTGCAGCTTATTCATGCGTATTCATTTATTGCAGGAACTGAATTTGATATTTCAGGAAATTATCTTTATGCGGTAAAAAACGGAACAGCCGTTTTCACTGTTCTGGATATTACCGATTCTTTAAATGTGACTTTAAAAGGCACCTTGAATCTGGGTGGATATCCATTCGATGTAGCCGTATTCAATAATATGGCTTATGTTGCAAAGGGTGGTACGGATGGAGGCATGCAGGTAATAGACGTTAATAATCCCTCAGCCCCTGCATCTGTCTCTTTGTATCCCGGTGATTTTCAGTTTATTCAGGGTAGCGGTAATTATGTTTATTTAACCCGCAACAGTGAATTTTCAATACTTGATGTTTCCGATCCTGCATCAGTTCAGTATGTCACGGGATATGAAATTCCGGGATTCATTTATGACGTCTCAGTCTCCGGAAATTATGCTTATACCGGGAGCAACGGATTTAGAGTAATGGATATATCTGATTCAACTCATCCCGTTCAGGTTGGATATGCTGATATTCCCGGAGATAATGTGGAAGCCGCTGGCAATTCGCTCGTCGTTTATTGCCCTCAGAGTATGACGGCTAATAATACTGTACATATAATGGATGTTTCAGATCCTGCTAATCCCCAGAGTATTGCTTCATATACCTGTCCGGTTATGACCGGGGATCTGGTGGTTAGAGATACATTGGCATATATAGCATGCTGGTGGGATGGAGTAAGAATCTTCAACTTTGCAAATCCATCGTCTCTTGTACAAACGGCTCATACTATGGGATGGACACAGGGAGGAATTGCGGGAGTTGATTGGTGTTATGCACAAGCGGTCGCAGTTGAAGGTAATTATCTTTATATAATAGATTATGGACCGTTCGAGACGGATGATACTTATGGTCTTTATATAATGGATATAACTGATCCATCTAATCCATATCTGATTAATCGATTCCAGGGTATCACCAGTCATGGCGTCGACCTGTCTGTCAAAAATAGTATCGTGTATATTGCGGACGGCTATGGCGGAGTTGAGATTGTCAATGTTGCTGATCCTCTGAATCCATCTGTTATAGGATATGTCGGCTTGCCTGATGGAGCTACTGGTATTAAGGTTGTAGATAATTACGCATACGTTTCAAATTATATTTTGGGAGGTGTTGAGTTAATAGATATTACTGACCCTGCAAATTCATATATTATAGGTTGGTATAAACCATCCGGTTGCTTTGCGGTTGGCATCGAATATAATAATGGATTTATTTATGCGGCTGATGGAGTTGCCGGTTTTCAGATTTATAGAAATCTCCTTGCGGTTGTACCTGTTGAGTTGACATCATTCACGGCAATTACAAATGAAGAGGGTGTAACTTTAAATTGGGAAACTTCGTCTGAAACTAATAATTCCGGATTTGATATTGAAAGGAGTACTGACGATATTGTTTTTAAGAAGATTGGTTATGTAAAAGGTAACGGAACAACTTCCGAAGCACATAGTTATTCATTTAAAGATGGTGGTGTTTCTTCTGTTGGAGGAATCGTTTTTTATCGTCTGAAGCAGATTGACTATGATGGTTCCTGCAAATATTCGGAAGCGATCAAAGTTGAAGATGCATTTTTACCCGCAAATTTCAGCTTATCACAGAACTATCCGAATCCATTCAATCCGGAAACTTCAATCAAATTTGGTATCCCAAAAGAATCAAAAGTAACTCTTAAAGTCTTTAATGTTCTTGGGAAAGAAATTGAGACTGTTGTAGATCAGAAACTGGATCAGGGATATTATAATTATAAATGGAATGGTTCTAAATTTGCAAGCGGCGTGTATTTCTATCGGTTAGAAGCCGGAAATTTTGTGCAGATGAATAAAATGATTATGATCAAATAATTTAAGGGAGCGTAACGCTCCCTTTTTAATATAATCTCATTAACATTTTATTATAATATTATCTTTTTAATCAATCTTGTCTTTTGAGGCTTTTCTCGCTTGATTGAAATTGCCCTGGAAAATCTTTCTCTTGCAACTTTGATTCCTTCTTTTGAATCAGAATAAAGCTCTGAAATAATATCCCCTTTATTTATTTTATCCCCGATTTTGAAATTGAGAATTATACCTGCTTTATAATCTATTGTTTCTTCTTTGGTTTTTCTGCCTGCGCCCAGTTCAATGGATGCCATTCCGATTTCATAAGTGTTAATTTCATAAACATACCCTGATTTATGAGCGAATAGTTTTTCCATATACTTTGATTTAGAATATTTTTCAGGATGTTGTATATATGAAACATCTCCTCCCTGGGCCTTTACAATCTCAATAAATTTATTGTATGCCCTTCCGTCTTTAATAATTTCTTTTGCCATCCTTGTTCCTGCATCAATACTCTCAGCTTTTCCCCCATGATAAATCATTGCTCCGGCCAGTCTTGTGCTTAACCTATAGACATCATTTTTCACCTCTTCCCGAAGAATATTTATGCATTCTACCACCTCCAGCCAGTTGCCGATGTGCGTTCCGAGCGGCTGATTCATATCGGTAATAAATGCCATAACCTTTTTGTTGAATGACTTTGCAGTTTTAACTAGGGAATCTGTCAGCTCCATTGTTTCTTTCATGGTTTTCATAAAAGCGCCGTTGCCTGTTTTAACATCCAGGACCAGACCGTCAATTCCTTCTGCAAGCTTCTTACTCATTATGCTTGCGGTTATTAATGGAACAGATTCAATTGTTGCAGTAACATCGCGTAATGAATAAATGACTTTATCAGCAGGAGCGATTTCTTTCGTTTGTCCAATTAATGCTGCACCCGTTTTTTTTAAAACAGACTTAAATTCTATTAAAGATAAATCGGTCCTGAATCCCGGAATTGATTCAAGCTTGTCAAGGGTTCCTCCGGTATGCCCCAGTCCCCTTCCCGAGATCATAGGAACATATAATCCGGCAGCAGCTGCAATTGGTGCAAGAATAAGAGATGTCTTATCGCCGACTCCCCCGGTGGAATGCTTGTCCACTTTAAATCCCTTAAAGCTTTTCAGGTCAATTATTTTACCACTGTTAAGCATTGCATCGGTGAGAAATGATGTTTCTTCCCTTGTCATACCCCGGAAATATACAGCCATCAAAAACGCCGAGAACTGGTAATCAGGAATTTTATTTTGTGTAAAACCATAGGTCATATACTGAATTTCCTTTTGAGTCAAAGCTTGTCCCAGACGCTTTTTTCTTAT
>DATICR010000012.1:0-2691 GCA_035456745.1 Ignavibacteriaceae bacterium | reverse complement strand
AACCGCTAAATATGGTAAAATGGTTAAAAATCCGGAATAAATTCTTAAATAAAATTTAACTGCACCATTAAGTTGTTCACTCAGGATTTGCGAATGGTTATTCTTTAAATTATAAGTTGATTGTATGAATTCGCAAAGACGATCGTATTCATTCCTGCTTAAAATTAATTTCTCAGCATAATCAGTGAATTTAATGTAGTTATCGATCGGTCTGTTTATTCCGGCAACTCTGAGTGTACTTTCAGTTTTCATAAACAAAGCTCTGACCGCGAGATTAATATCAAATCCGGGTGTCTGGTAAAAATCCTTATCACCCCATCCAACATCCACATAATTATAATTGTCAAAATCATTTAGAGATTTCCAGATAGTTCTATCAACCTGATCCGTCCGGAAAATGATCCCCGTATGCCAGCTGATTTTTACCAGATAAATTACGTAACCTGAATCGGAAGCCATCTGATGAGTATCAGCCTGCGGAAATGAAGTTGTATTCAGAAAATAAAACACTATCGGAAAGATCACCAACATAATTTTTTTTCATCAGTTCCTTTTAACTTCAGATTAAATAAAATAAATTGAAAACTGATTTGCAAAATAATAAGGAAATTTATGCCGGTTTACAGTGCTGGTTTATTAATGTTTAACAATTCAGAGAAAGAAATTAAGGTTTTTCTTGTTCATCCCGGTGGTCCATTTTTCGTAAAAAAAGATGACGGCTACTGGGGAATACCAAAAGGTCTGATTGAGAAAGATGAAGATCATTTAGATGCCGCAAAAAGAGAATTTGAAGAAGAGACAGGAATTAAACCAGATGGTGAATTTATTTCATTAGGAACAACAACACAGAATAATAATAAAATTGTGTATGCCTGGGCTTTTGAAACAGCATTAACCGGGCAATTTCAAATTACCTGCAATACTTTTGAAATGGAATGGCCTCCTCACTCGGGAAAAAATCAGAAATTTCCTGAGGTAGATAAAGGAGAATTTTTTAATATGGAGGTAGCAAAGAAAAAAGTTTATTCCGCCCAGACGATTTTTCTTGACAGATTATCAGAATATTTAAAGAATAACAAAAAATAATTTACGGGTTATTTTATGAAATACTGCGGATTATTTATCAGCTTAATGATATTATCATTTACAATCTTCTCGTTTTCAGGAGCACAAACCAAAGATAAAGTGAAATATCTTATTGTAATTCATGGTGGTGCAGGAACTTTTGAAAAATCGTTTGATGATTCACTTAAGGAAGAATATTTTAAGTCATTAAAAGAAGCCCTGACAATAGGACAGCAAATCCTTGCAAACGGCGGCAGCAGTCTTGATGCAGTGGAGAAGGTAATTAATTATTTCGAGAATGATCCGAAATTCAATGCTGGAATAGGCGCAGTATTTACCTCTGCAGGTACCCATGAACTCGACGCATCAATAATGAATGGGAAAGACTTGTCGTGCGGGGCTGTTGCCGGAGTAAAACATATTAAAAATCCTATTTCACTAGCACGGCTTGTAATGGAAAAGACAAATCATGTTATGTTATGCGGGGAGGGAGCAGATGAATTCGGCAGAGAAATGAATGTACCCTATGTTGACAACAGCTATTTCGATACTCCTCAAAGATTAAAACAGTTTGAGAAAGCAAAAAAAGAGAAGCACGGCACTGTTGGTTGTGTTGCTCTTGATGAACAGGGCAACCTTGCAGCTGCAACCTCTACCGGCGGTTTGCAAAATAAAATGCCAGGAAGAATTGGAGATTCCCCCATCATTGGAGCAGGAACATATGCCAATAATAAGACGTGTGCCATATCCTGTACCGGAGAAGGTGAATTGTTCATCAGAAATAATATTGCATTTAATGTCTCTGCATTAATGGAATATAAAGGGATGTCGTTGAAAGAAGCAGCCGACGAATTAATTTATCATAGGTTGAATGAAGATACCGGCGGACTTATAGCTATTGACAAAGATGGAAATTATGCAATGCCGTTTAATACAAATGGTATGCTGAGAGGTGTTGCTGATTCTAATGCTTTATTTGAAGTAGCTGTATGGAAATAATAAATAATCTTAATGAAAGGAAACATATGAACTTCCCTGAACCGAATGAATATGCTGCATATTATAGTGGTTATATAAAAAATATACCCCCCGATGCGAATATTATAGAATACCTTGAAAACGGCAGAGATGCATTACAATCCTTGATTAGTTCTATCCCTGAAGCAAAGGGTATTTTTTCATATGCGGAAGGAAAATGGAGTATAAAAGAAGTGTTTGGTCACCTTGCTGATTCCGAACGAATATTTGCATACCGGGCATTGTGTATTGCCAGAAAAGAATCAAAATCACTTCCCGGATTTGAGCAGGATGATTATGTGCGGGAAGCAAATTTTAACAACAGATCCTTTCAAAGTTTTGCCGACGAATTGCTACATCTGAGAAATTCCAACATTTCACTATTTAAATCATTTAATGCTGCAGAATTATTAAGCAGAGGCGTTGCAAATAATAAAGAATTCAGTGTCAGAGCATTTTTATATATTATTGCGGGACATGAGATCCACCATCTTAAAATATTGAAAGAAAAATATGGTATTTGATGATTCATCCTCAGGGAGGCACGCAGGTCATAATTTTAGTTGAGAAAAGATAATTGTATAATTATTTAATTGCTTAATTACTTCA
>DATICR010000011.1:0-3826 GCA_035456745.1 Ignavibacteriaceae bacterium | reverse complement strand
TCCAATCAGAAAAACTTCTTGATAATTTCAGTATTTCAGAAACTGAAATCGAAGAAAAAAACTGGAATGAGGAATGGGAAAAATCAATAAATATTATGCACATTTCGGACAGGATAGTTGTTAAACCGTCTTTCAGGGAATACGTGAAGCAGGATGATGAAATTGTTATAACGATAGATCCGAAAATGTCATTCGGAACGGGGGAGCACGCAACCACGAAGTTAATTATTCACCTGCTGGAAAAATATATAAAACCCTATATGAAAATTCTTGATGCAGGAACGGGGACAGGTATTCTATCTATTGTTTCAGTTCTGCTGGGGGCATCAAAAGTCATTGGCTTTGATATTGATGAATGGTGCTATGAAAATGCAAATGAAAACTGCCGTATTAATAATGTATCCGCCAAAATAGAAATACGGCAGGGTGAAATAAATTTAGTGACTGAAGAAGACTTTGAAATGATAGTAGCAAATATCCAAATGAATATCCTGATTAATCTCGCAGAGGATTTCAGGAAAAGATTAAAGCAGGGGGGACTTCTATTACTTTCAGGGTTATTGAAAGAAGATGAAGAAGAAGTTGTTAGAAAATTTTGTAAAAATGGATTCTCTCTAATCGAAACCCGCCAAATGGAAGAGTGGATTGCATTAGTATTTCAAAAAATCTGACCCGGCGATTCAAAACTAAACGTCAATTTGTTGATTGGTATCCGTCAGGCAGTTTACTGAGGATATTATTCATTGATTCCTTTCCTAATTTTTCTTCTATCTTCTATAAACTATCTTTCCTCCCGTTACCGTCATATCCACTTTAACATCTTTTATTTTAACCGGATCAATTTTTAGTAAATTGTCTTCCAGTACAACGAAGTCCGCATACTTTCCCTGTTCAATAGTTCCTTTATCCTTTTCTGTAAATTCTGCATAGGCGCTATTAAGAGTATAGCATTTGATTGCTTCAGCAATGGATATTTTTTGTTGGGGGATCCAGCCCTCAGGATTTTTTCCGTCAACTGTTCTTCTTGTGACTGCCGCATACAATGTTAACAAAGGATCGATTGTTACTACCGGCCAGTCAGTACCGAAGCATACCATTACTCCGTTATCAAGGAATGATCTGTATGGATGAGTATATTTTATTCTTTCACTTCCTATTCTCTTAATTGCCCATACTCCATCTTCAATTGCGTGTGTCGGCTGAACCGATGCTATGACTCCGATTTTCGAAAACCGCGGGATATCAAGTGAACGAACGTGCTGGGCATGTTCAATTCTGAACCTTCTATCCCACACCGGATTTTCCTGTTTAACCTTTTCATATAAATCCAGCATATATGAATTAGCTCTGTCACCTATTGCGTGAGTTGAGATCTGCATTTGGTTTTTATCGGCATCTTCCGCCCATACTTTTAATTTTCCATCGAGGATTATACTATTCGGCAAACCCGTGTTTGTTTTGTCTCCCTCATATCGCTCAAAGAACCAGGCAGTACTTGATCCGAGCGAGCCGTCGGCATAAGCTTTCAGACTACCCAACCTCAGATATTTATCACCGTAACCAACTTTAATATTTTTATTAACGAGAGTTTTATAATCATCAATTGGCCAGCGAACCGAAATTCTGCAAGTTAATTTTCCTTCCGATTCAAGTTTTTTATAAACATCATATGCAGGCAATTCGTCCTGGGATAAAATATCCTGCACACTTGTAATTCCGAACCTTGCAGCTTCTTTTAATGCTATTAAAGCCGCGTCATAATAATCCTCTGATGAATGATCGGGAATTGCCGGCAGCATTAAATCCATTGCGTTGTCTTTTAAGATTCCTGTCGGTTCACCTGTCTGCGGGTCCTTCTCAATTAATCCACCTTCAGGACTGGGAGTATCCTTTGTTATACCTGCAAGTTCAAGAGCGCGGGAATTCGCCAATCCCATATGCCCATCCATCCTTTTGACAAACACCGGAGTATTTCCTGTTATATCATCAATATCCTCTTTTGCCGGAACCTTTTTTATATCCCAATTCTCATGATCCCACCGCCCGCCCGTTACCCATTTGCCAGGATATTTTTTAATATATTCGGTAAGGATCTCTCTGAATTCTTTAAGGGTTTTTGCAGGACGAAGATTGATGCCCATCAGGTAAAAACCTCCGCTTACAAAATGAAGATGGGCATCGTTAAAGCCGGGCATCATAAATTTCCCGTTCAGATTAATTACTTCAGTTGAATCATCGATTTTATTCTTAATTTCATCATTAGATCCAACAAAAAGTATTCTGTCATCCTTTGTCAGCACTGCTTCTGCCGTCGGCTGTTTTTCATTTACGGTATATATGCTCCCATTGATAAATGCTATCTTGTGTTGTGCATATCCTGTTGTCATAATTAAACTTATTAGTATTATTAATATTAAATCTTTAAACGGCATTCCCATTCCCTCTTTATCCAGTTAAATAAATGCTAATATACAGGATAAAACAAACCGGCTCAAGTTCTGTAAATTAAATTATAGGATTAGTGAATTGGTCGATTGATTACTTGTTTTAAGGGACGATTTTTTAAGCAAGGTTTGTAAGTCCTTTAGTTATGATTGCATATTAAAACAGATATATTCTTAACCGGGCGATGAAAATCTGAAAAACAGAAAAAGCAAAAAAGAAGATTTCAGCCCGGTAAAAATTAAATCCGGGCTGAAAGTTACAATACAACTATTTGAGTAGTAATAATTTTTTGGAAGCAGTAAAATTTCCGGCGGTTAAGGTGCAGATATAAATTCCACTAGGAAGATTCGAAGCATTAAATTCAACTGTATAGGTCCCGGCATTTTTATATTCATTTAAAAGTGAAGCGGTTTCTTTACCCAGGATATCATATACTTTTAATGTCACCTGTGACGTTTGGCCGACGTTGAATTCAATATTCGTTGTCGGATTAAAGGGATTAGGGTAGTTCTGGTTTAATGCAAAATTAAATGGGGCTGCATTAACTTCGGCAATTTGTGTATATGTATACGCTCCGTTAAAGTCTAACTGCTTAAGTCTATAACGGACTCTTCCATTTAACGGATTTGCATCATCAAATGTATATACTGATTTTTCGGTGATTGTTCCTTTACCCTGAACAAATCCGATTCTCTTCCATTCCGACATCTGATCTCCCGATCTCTGAACCTCAAATCCCTTGTTATTGATTTCTGTTTCTGTTGTCCAGTTTAATGAAACAGTCCCGTTAGAATATAATGCATTAAATGCAATCATCTCAACGGGCACCACATCAAGCAGTCTTACCGGGAAATTAATCCCGAAATTCCAATGGTCAAGGTCGGACGGAATCCCATCTCCATTAACACTATTTGCATCAGAATAAAGAGTGTCCCAATCAACCGAATCTGCAGCCGTATATTCAAAGTACCAGGATACTGTATCGCCGACAAACGGTCGCGGCTGGTTATGTGTAAGTTCGCCGGTTAAAATTTGCGTCCCGGGATCGGTTGCTGTTAAAGTACTGAACCTCGATGCTACATTAAAACCGCCCTCTACCATAGGACCGCCTGTAAGGAAAATATGGTATTCTGCAGTTTCTCCTTTTGATAAAGTATCCGGTCCTTCAATCCAGACACTGACGGAGGGATCGGGAGTTACATTATGACAAACGCAACCCTGACCGTTAAGCCTTGTAGTCTGTGTTATACCGGTTTCAAAATCCACCCCGGCATAAATGATTACAGAAATAAAAATTATTGAAAGTATATAATTTATTTTCATATCGAATTTTTTTTGGAATTATTAAACAAAAAATGCCGCTTCGAAGGAAGCGGCAATG
>DATICR010000010.1:0-4316 GCA_035456745.1 Ignavibacteriaceae bacterium | reverse complement strand
AAGATGAAAAACATTCATTATTCGCAACATTATTTTTCCAGATAGCGCATTATGGAATTAGACCCTGGCCATGGATTATCGTGGGGCTCTGTTCACTTGCTCTTTATCCGGATCTGGCGTCAGACCAAAAGGGATTAGGATACATTTATGCAATGAATGACTTTCTGCCGGCAGGTTTGAAAGGACTGCTTGTGGCTGCTTTTTTTGCGGCTTATATGAGTACCATTTCAACCCAGCTTAACTGGGGAACTTCTTATCTCCTGAATGATTTTTACAGGAGATTTCTTAATAAGGATAAAACCGAAGCTCATTATGTTCTGGCATCCCGCGGGATTACATTTCTATTGATGATCATTTCGGCGATTGTCACATTATTTATAACAACAATTTCAGGTGCGTGGGTTTTTATAATGGAATGCGGTGCCGGTCTTGGTCTTGTTTTAATTTTAAGATGGTACTGGTGGCGGATAAATGCTTGGTCGGAAATATCAGCAATGATATTGCCCTTTATTCTTTATACTTTCCTGAAACTATACGGAGTCGGGTTTCCGCAAACATTGTTTATACTCGTCGGTTCCACAACTATCTTCTGGCTTATTATTACTTTTCTTACAAAACCAACGGATGAGGAGGTACTATTCAATTTCTACAAAAGGATTCATCCCGGCGGAATTTTATGGAGAAAAATATCTGAAAAACTGCCTGATGTTGAAAGTGATTCAGGTTTTCCGGGGATGTTTGCCAACTGGATAGCGGGAGTGGTTCTTGTGTATTCTTTTTTATTCGGAACAGGGAGTTTTATTTTAGGCAATTACCCTCAAACCGCAATTTTTATCGTGACTGCAATAATATGTATTTTCATTGTTTACAGGAACTTAAGTGCAGCAGGTTGGAAAACATTAATTAAATAATAGTTATTTTTGAATAATCTGTCATTTTTCTGTTCTAAAAGTAATGAGAAGAAGAGATATACTGAAAAAAATAAAAGTTGTAGTGTCTGATATTGATGGTACTCTTTTAACTGATGATGGACTGCTTGATAAAGAAGTTATAAAATTGGTTACGCAGCTTCCCAAACATGATGTTCATTTCACTCTGGCAACCGGGAGGCTCCATTCGGCAATTACTGATCTGGCTACAGAACTCGGTATTGATATTCCGCTTATTTCAATGGATGGAACTCTTATTAAAAGCCATCCTGAGGGCACTGTTTTGTTTGAATCTTTCGTAAAGGAAAAGTATGTTAGAAAGGCAATTGAACTTGCAAATTCATTTTTACTCAATATTGCCCTTTGCCATGATGATGCAATTTATTTTACAGAACAGAATTCAGTAATTCCCCAGGTAATGGAAAAATTCGGTGCCCGTTACGAAGAAGTTTTTTCTTATGAAGATTTCTGTGACAGAACACTGGAAGTTGTTATGGCATCGGATTTTAAGGATAATCTGAAATATGTTTATAGCAGACTTGGTTTTCCATATACATATGGTTTAAGCCGATCTTACTTCAGATCTCAGAGCAGAGGTAACATTTATTATGTTGAGATTCGAAATAAGGGAACTTCGAAAGGTAAAGGATTTGAAAGATTACTAAAATATATGAAAGTAAAAAAAGAACATGCTGCAGTTATCGGTGACTGGTATAACGATCTCAGTCTTTTCCACGTCGGCGGATATAAAGTTGCAATGTCAAATGCAGTGGCGGAAATAAAAAATTATGCAGATTATATTACCACACGTGATAATAATAGCGGCGGAGTGGCAGAATTTATCGAAATGATTTTAGAAGCCAAAACGGGAAGATGATGAATAAGGAAACTCAAAGCAAAGGCAGCATAAAATATAAATTCCTGATCGGATTAAGTGCTGTAGTACTTATAGTTTTGATGTTCCCGAAGGGTGAATCAATTGAATCAGAAGTTACGGTTGGTTCAATCTGGATGCACGAGGATTTGATAGCACCATTCAGTTTCCCCATCCTGAAAGATGAGAAAACCTATCAGACTGAATCGAGAAAAGCGGCTAATAGTGTATACCCCGTTTATTTAAAACAACCTGAGACTATAGATGTTATAATTGATAGTGTAAAAAAATATGATTTATTTCTTATCAGGATTCTTGATAGTACACTTTCAACTGTGGGAGTTGAAAATTTAAATCCGACATTTCTCAGCACACCGTCCTTTAATACATTTCAAAACCTGCGGCGGCAGGAAAGGAATATGCTTCAAAACAAAAATTTAAAGGATATTTTCGGAAATCTGAATGGTATGCTGGTGGATGTATATAAAAACGGTATAATCGATCAGCTTCCCGAAGGTGGAAAGGATAGTATTGCTGTAAGGACAGGAAATGTTGATAAAATTGAACCTGTTAATAAATTTCTCGATGTAAAAAGTGCTGATGATATTGTCCTGAATGAGATTGGACAAATGGGTTATGCTTTAGACTTGCAAAATGCCCTGGATGAGTATACGGGTCATTTTGTTAAACCAAACATTATTTATAATCAACAGGCAACGCAGGAGGAAATCGACCAGGCAAAAAGCAATGTGTCACGATATATTGGAATTGTCAATGAAAATGAAAGAATAATTGCAAAGCACGACAGGATAACCAGAGAAGCGAAATTAAAAATAGATTCGTATAAAGCAGCCAAGGGAGAAAAAACAGGAGAGAGTGGATACTGGCTTCAGTTTGTTGGAAAGTTTTTCCATATAGCCTTAATTATTTCCCTATTATCCATTTACCTCTACCTTTTCAGGAAAAAGATATTTTATGATAATCAGAAAATTCTTCTGATTACAATTATATTTATCTTTGTATGCTTTATAACATTTTTAATAAATCAGATTGCTATCGACGCCCCTCTTCAGTTTCTCATATTCATTCCGGCAGCGACTATGCTTCTTACAATTATCTTTGATTCACGGGTAGGATTTTATTCAACTGTAATAATTTCATTGATAACCGGCGCTTTAAGAGGAAATGATTATACATTTGCTGCAATGAATATATTTGCAGGTGCTCTTGCTGTTTATACAGTAAGAGATATTAAAAACCGTTCACAAATCTTCCGATCTTTTCTCTTTATTCTCCTTGGATATTTGATTGCAGTCTTTGCATTTGGATTGGAAAGTTTTGCTTCAATTGAATCGCTGACTATTGAAATGGCTTTTGCTTCAACAAATGCTTTAATAAGTCCGGTTCTTACATACGGACTGCTTATATTCTTTGAAAGATTTTTCAGGATAACAACAGATCTTACTCTTCTTGAACTATCTAATTTTGACAGACCATTATTAAAAGAACTTGCCAGAAAAGCTCCCGGAACATTTAACCATTCAATGACAATGGGAACGCTTGCTGAAACAGCAGCCGAGAAAATCAGGGCTAATCCTTTACTGGCGAGAGTGGGGGCTTATTATCATGATGTCGGTAAAATAATTACTCCTCAGAATTTTGTAGAGAACCAGTTAAACAACCAGAATGTTCATGAAAATCTTACTCCGGAAGAAAGCATAGAATTAATCAGCCGTCATGTCAAAGAAGGAATTGAGCTTGCAAGGGAATATAATATCCCTCAGGAAATAATAGATTTTATTCCGATGCATCATGGTACAATGGTTATGTCTTTTTTTTATGAAAAAGCAAAAAAGTTATACGGTGAGGAAAAAGTTAATATAGATGAATACCGTTATCCCGGACCCAAACCCAATTCTAAAGAGACTGCAATAATAATGCTTGCCGATGGATGTGAATCGGCCGTAAGGTCTATAGAAAATCCTGAGCCTGTAAAAGTAGAGAATGTGATTGATAAAATAATCAGAAATAGAATTGACGACGGTCAGCTCGATAATTCTCCCATTACATTCAGCGATATCGATAGAATTAAGGAAGCTTTTATCAGTATCCTGTTGGGACAGCATCACCGAAGAATCAGGTATCCCAAACAGGAGGAAATGGAACAAGGTGAGCCCGGGAAGAAAGAGGAATAATGGAAATCTTTCTTAATGAGTACCTTTCTGTCCTGAAACTTGAGAAGAATTTAGCCGAAAATACTGTAGCATCCTACAGGAACGACATTATTAATCTAATACAGTTTCTTCAAAATTATAATATTAATGATCCTCAGCAGATTAAATATACCCACCTGGCTGATTTTTTTAAGTTTCTTAATGAAGCTGGATTAACAAGTAGCTCTGCATCCCGTTATCATTCATCATTAAAAGGATTTTTCTCTTATCTTTATCAGAACGGTTATGTAACAAATAACCCCGTTGAGAAGATCCCTTCGCCTAAGCTTTCAAAAAAAT
>DATICR010000009.1:0-2510 GCA_035456745.1 Ignavibacteriaceae bacterium | reverse complement strand
AAAATGCTTCTCGGGATAGCCCCCGACACCGACACAAAAATTAGAGGGTTTTGCATCAAGCAGATTTTCCTCAAGGTAATGTCCTTTATTCATACCGGCTATCTGTGCTATAAGATCTGAAGTATATTTATTGACACTCTTTCCTTCCGGAATAGGTTTATCATATCCGTTGTCATCTCCCCTTATCGCAAGTATATTTTCAATGCCGAGATAATTCAGTTCAATAAGAAAATCCTCGGTTTCCTCACGCGTAAATCCTTTAGTAAGAACATGAGGAACAGCATCAATATTATATTTATGCTGAATCAGTGCACAAATCCCGAGTGTACCGGGTCTCTTTCTTTTAATTTTTTTTCTGATGCCCGAAGGGGTTTCATCATAATTAACTTCTGCAGAATGGCTCGTAATGTCAATAAAAGGAGGATTATATTTTATCAGATCTTCGATTACTGCCATAAGACTGGTAATATCACCCCCGCGTTTTGGAGGAATCAATTCAAAACTTATCAGCGGTTCTTTTGCTTTTTCTAAATGCTCAATTACTTTCATTCAATCCAACTATAAATTATTTTCGAAATTTACTACAATAATTATTAAATCTCATTGTACAAACAAATCTATTACAGATGCCATGAAGGCGCAAAGTCACTAAAGGAAGGTTAAGAAAAATTGAAATTGCTGCGACGGTTTGGTAATCAGACGCAAACCCTACAGTGCCCCTCTTCGCAGTCATTATTCTTTAACAATCCTCAAAAGATACTTTTCGTGTGTTATTGATTGCTCATCTGTTTTTATTTTCAGGTATCCCCCGTACAGCCATCTTTCAGTCATATCACTATAATGATCGCTCATTACATTTCCCGATTCACCTGTAGTTAAGATCATATAAAATTCTTCGGGTTTAGAAAAATCATAAATGTATCTCATTGATGGTCCGAGATTATTTTCAAACTCTGTATGCCTGAATCTTGGAAATTTTTCTATGCTTTCGTAGAACGGATATTCTGTATTTAATATCGTTGTCCCGTCACCCCCGATTTCATATGGACCAATGTCAATTACATTATCAACGACAGAAGAGAATCCGCTGAAAGTATGTTTGAAAATTACATGGTGGAGTTTTCCCCACTGCCATTCCCGAATCTCTTTCCCAAATTTGTTTTCCAGATCAGTTAAAGCTTCTGAAAGACTTTTCCTGATGATATCATCCCGGGTTTCAATCCGGGGAGTATCCGGATCATCAAACCACCATGACGAAGGTAATTCCATCAGCTGCATTATGCTTCTGTAAGGAACATTAGTTGTGAAGAGAAATTCATTATAAATGTCGTGACCCATTTTATTTTTATACACGTTCTGCAGGAGGTGATTGAAGAATACCGCATATATAGCCGGCACCTGGCTGTACCGGTACATTTCATAATTCCAGTTTTCGAAAAGTTCAACTGTGAGCTTCAGGTTAGGATCAATTATTTTTATATTATTGAAAGCACCCAGTATATAAGAAGTCAATTCTTTTGCGTATGGAGAAATAATATCCATTTGATATTTCATAAAATCAGACACAGAATGTTTCGGCTTCGAGTTAAGCAGATCTGTAATTCTCTGTATTCTTGAAGGCGGCTCCCATAAATTAGAAATATGATATTTGAAATTTTTTATAGTTTTATTATTAGCAGAAGCAATGTAATTTTCAGGGGGATTGAAGAGTGAGGGAATTTCAGATGAGGGGACATAGCCTTTCCAGTCGTTTTGATTAGTTGTTCCGTCAAATACAAAAGTAGGATTCTGATTTTCTCTTAACGGAAGTTTTCCGCCAAAAATATATCCTATATCTCCTTTATTATCCCCGTACACAAAATTCTGACCCGGAACAGCATAAGTAGCGAATGCTGCTTTAAATTCATTCCAGTTCTCAGCTTTATTTATTCTGAAGAATGCCGTAAACTCATCACTGAAATCCTGTGCCGACCACCTGAAGCTCAAAACCGACGTATCTGTTTTTATACCGGGATATAAGATATCATACGGATGAATATCTGAAATAATCGGACCGTGGTCAGTTATTTTTATCCGGAATGGTACGGAAGCTGAATCCTTTACGTTTATTGTGTCTTTAATTATCTGCAGAGGATGCCACTCTTTTTCGTAAAAATAATTCCTGCCTGATGAATCAATTTTTTCCGCATAAAAGTCTGCATCATCGAGCATGATATTAGTAAGTACCCAGGAAATATTCTGATTTTTTCCTATCACTACAACCGGGACTCCCGGCAGAGTATAACCTTCAGCATTCCAGTCATTACTTCTTATAACTACAGCATACCATTTTCCAGGAGCGCTGTAACCGAGGTGAGGATCATTAGCCATTATCGGCTTTCCGGATGAAGACATCACGGAATTAACAATCCAGTTATTAGAGCCCAGATGGGTTCCTTCAATTCCAAAAAATTTCCGGAAATTTTTGTCTGTATCAATAAGATTATCAGAGATTTCAGGAAGATTCTTAA
>DATICR010000008.1:0-3899 GCA_035456745.1 Ignavibacteriaceae bacterium | reverse complement strand
ATATCCCAGCTGATGATTTCTGTATGTAAAGAATTCATCTTCTTTATCATTTATATCTCCGAATTTAATAGCATTCGTACCGCAGGCTTCCTGACAGGCAGTTTTAACATCAGATCCTTTTAATTGTCTGTCGTCATGGATAGCCGAAGCACGTGCATCCATAATTCTCTGTATGCAGAAAGTACATTTCTCCATCACACCGCGTGAACGTACAGTTACTTCCGGATTATATATCATATAAAATAATTTATCCTCCTGATATGAATCCCGGAAATGATCTCTGAAGTTAAAGAAATTAAATCTTCTTACTTTGTAAGGACAGTTGTTCGAACAATATCTTGTACCAACACAACGATTGTATACCATCTGATTTAAGCCATCAGGGCTATGCATTGTTGCAGCTACAGGACATACATTTTCACAAGGTGCCTTGTCACAATGCTGGCAAAGAACCAGTTGAGTACTCACTTTAGGTTGATCGATTGTACCGGAATAATAACGATCCACCCTTAACCAATGCATCTCCCTTCCTTTTTCCACCTGGTCCTTACCCACTACGGGTACATTATTTTCAGAATTACATGCTACTACGCATTCGCCACAGCCAAGACATTTATTCAAATCAATAGCCATTCCCCATTTCAATCCGGTATATTTATATGAAGGATAAAGAGAATCATTTCCCATTTCTGATTCAGCCTGTATAAACGCGGGATTCTTTTTATATTCAGAAACCGTACCTTCGCGGATTATTTTCCTTTTCTCAACTGCATCCTTTGTTAAATCTTTATCAAATGCATGATGTTCCTGTGCAGTTATAAGTTTATAAGTACCATCTGCTTTTTTTATTGTTGCATTGTTGTATATCCAGGGGGATATTCCTCCATCTTTTGATAGAAGAACATTTGCGTTAACTCCAACACCAAAACCTACTACTCCGACTTTAGTTCTTCCGTACCCAAGTTCAATGGTTACGATCTTATCTGCGGAACCCGGCTGGATAAAAACAGGAATTGTTAATTTTCTTCCGGCAATCTGTATATCAATCAAATCATTTGAAGTAACTCCCAATTCTGTTGCGGTCGAATTTGATATTGCAGCATAATTATCCCAAGTTATCTTTGAAACTGGATGTGGAAGTTCCTGCATCCAGCCATTGTTTGCAAATGAACCATCGCCTGTTGCATAACTTTCTCTTAAAATAACTGTATATCCGGATGATAGATTCTGATTGTTTCCATTGGAACTGAATGAGGATGGATTATATTTTCCTTTTGTACCGACAGTATCAGACGTCAGAACAACCCCATCTTCCAATGCTCCAAGCCAAAACCTCTTAAAGTCAAATCTGGAATTCATAGAAGGATAAATATTTTCCTCCCAGTTTTTCATAAGGTATTGATGGTAAATTTTGAAGTCATATTTTTCAGGTTCACCATTAATCCAGTTAAGAAGAATTATTTCCTTCTGCCTCGAATCAAATATAGGCCATATAACCGGCTGCTGCAGAGAATAAAAACCAGTTCTGTTTTTGGCATCCCCCCAGGATTCAAAATTATGATTTACCGGAAGTACATAATGTGCATACTCAGAAGATTCATTTTCACATTCAGTCAAACTTATAACGACGGAAACTTTCTTAAGAGCACTTTCATATCCATAATCAGAAGCAAAATGGTAAACAGGATTACTATCATAATGTATAACGATACCAACCTGGTTATTATTCATTTTATTTATTAGTTCTTCCAATTCCGTTTTAGATGATAATGGAAGCACATCAAACACAAGCTCTTCAGTTTTGTAAAGTGAATCATTTCCGAGCTGGTTATTCAAATGATTGACGGCAATATGGACTACTTCAGGAAGACTATTACCGGCATAAACGATTGAATTGCCCCTGTTATCTTTAAGATCGTTAATCAGATACTTAAGAATATTAGCTGGCAGATTAAATTTTTTTGCAAAAGAATCTGCCGACATTCCCCCACCGCCTCCACCTGTTTCATTTATTAACATAGAAACAAATTCATACTGTGCTTCAGGGTTAAGCCGGAGACGGTAATCAGCATTGCTTCCGGTAAGAGACATATTCCCTTCAAGGACATAAAGTCTGTTGAAATTATTTAAATCAGAAACATCTCTTCCTTCAGAAAATAATCTTGCATTTTCAACTATGTTTCCTTCCGTACCAAGGAAATCGGATTCAAGTGCCACAATTATTTTGGCTTTATTCCAATTAATTAATGGAAATCTTCCTTCACCATAACTTTTTTGCCAGGCAGAATTTTTAACTTCATCATTAAATAATTCGTATGCATAAACTTTTGAAGAAGGGTATTTTGCTTTGAAATCATCCAGTACTTTTTTTGCAGTGGGAGAATTTATTCGTCTGGAAATAATGGCTATTTCTTTATCCCCGTTGTTTGCAAGAGACGTCATTATTTCCTTATCAGCATTAAGCCACGAAATCTCATTTAAATTTTCGCCGGTTCTTTTATGCGGGGAATGGAGTCTTTCAGGATCATATAATTTAAGAATATTAGCATGTCCCTTAGAACAAATCTTTCCTTTGCTGACAGGATGATCAGGATTTCCGTCAACTTTTATCGGTCTTCCTTCGCGGGTCTTTATTAAAATTCCGCATGCATTACTGCAGGCGTTACAAGTTGATGCATAATAAGTAGGTTTTCCAGGTGTTATTTCTTCAGGTTTTTTGACGTAAGGAATTATTTCACCTTTATCACGATAATCTGAACAGCCGGCTCCGGCCAAAGCGCCGGAGGCGCTTAATAATGCAATAAATTTCCTTCGGGATAATCCGGAAAGCTTTGAAGGATTGAAATCATCTGTTACCCCATCTTTAAATTCATGATGACTTGCCTCAATTAATTCAGGATCGTTATATAATTCTTCGAGACTTCGCCAGTAATTTACATCGGGATTATTATCTGTTGGATTGTTATGTAAATTATCCTGAGTTTCAGACATTCTTTTCACCTATTTTTGTTCTGCGAACAGCATCCGGATTTATTTCAATGACCACTTTCTTATCCTCATTTCTTTTACCAAAAAAAGAAAATGGAATAGCTTTGAAAATGAAATAACTTATTACTCCTGTGCCCAGAGAGGAAAAAAACTTTTTACGATTAATTTTATTTGAATTTATTTTTTGTAATTCCATTATGACCTCGGTTAACGATGACAAGCCCAGCAGTTTTCAGGTCCGTTAATTATATTTTTAACATCAGGCAATCGGGTTTTTGCATTTCGGTGACAGTCAAGGCAAGCCGACATTGTGAATGAATTGACCTGCAATATCCTATCCATATCTTTAACATCTCCATGACAGTTCACACAATCTATTCCTTTATTCACATGGACACTATGATTAAAAAAAACAAAATCCGGTGTCTTATGAATTCTTTTCCAGGGAATAGCTTTTCCTTCATTATAGTAAGCAGTAAGTTTTTGAATTTCTGGACGATCCTTCCTGGCAATTTTATGGCAATTCATGCATGTAGCCGGCGGTGGTATCATTGCATGCCTGGATTTTTCAACGCCGGTATGGCAATACTGACAGTCGATTTTTAGTTGCCCTGCATGCAAATTATGAGAAAAATTAATCGGTTGAACCGGTTGATAACCTACTCCGTCTCTTTCAGCACGTCCTGCAAAATAAGTAATTGTAAATGAGGCAAGGATAACAAAGATAGTAACCGGAACCCGAATCCGCAGAGTATAATCAAGTAAGGATTTTTTCATCAGTTAAATATCCTGAACAGGTTAAGATTTAAACAACAAAAAGCCGCGCAAACAGCAGCGTTTGTGAAAAATATCTTATTTTTTATTGTAAAAGGTAAAATAAAGCTCTTAGCACAACATAGTCGTGCAAAGTA
>DATICR010000007.1:0-4972 GCA_035456745.1 Ignavibacteriaceae bacterium | reverse complement strand
AATATGTATAAAAAGGTAGGAATAGCTCTCGAAGGAAAAGCAGAGAGAGACAAAGAAATAATTAAAGGGGCATTACCTTTAATCAGAGCATTAAATCCCGAGATCTATCTTTTACATTGTGTGGAAACGGCCACCGGAAGATTTATAGGAGATATGGTAGCTGATAAAAGAGCAATGGAAATGGAAGATTATTTAAATGACTTTGCCAGGGAACTGAAAAAAGAGAATCTAAAAACACATACAATAATTGGAGGCGGTGAACCCGAGCAGGAACTTGCAAGAATCACAAAAAAAGAGGAGCTGGAATTACTGATTGTCGGAAGCCACGGTCATAAAATGCTAAAGGATATTATTTACGGCTCCACGGTTGATGAATTAAGGCATAAAGTAAGGATTCCGGTTTTAGCTATTCCGGTGGAACAGTAAATCCAGGCAGCTCAAAAAGGGTATAAAATTATAGGATTCAGGAAAATATTTTTTTGCTTTTTTGGACAAGAATTTATACAGGATTGTTTTCAATATTATTATGATTGTATGGCTACTGCTTGCTCATAAATGTCTAAAAACACAGGATTATGAATCGGATTCACATTTATCCTGAACCTGATTATTAAGTTTTTGATTTTTCAAAATGGAAATTAAAGAGCACAGAATTCAACTGCTAAAGAATGGAAATGAGGGGAAAGGTCCTGTACTTTACTGGATGAGTCGTGACCAGCGTGTACATGATAATTATGCTCTGCTATTTACACAGCAACTGGCCTTGCAAAAAAACAGACCACTCGGAATAGTATTTAATATTACTCCCAATTTTCTTGATGCATCAATCCGGCAGTATGCTTTTATGCTTAAAGGTCTGAAAGTACTGGTCAAGGAATTAAATACGTGCAATATTCCTTTTTTCTTACTGTTAGGTGAACCATTTGAAAATTTACCGGCGTTCATTAAGCAGTGTAACGCATCATTGCTTGTAACTGATTTCGATCCGCTCAGGATTAAACAAAAATGGAAGAGAATGGTGGCAGAGCAAATAAATATTCCTTTTTATGAAGTGGATGCACATAATATCATTCCATGCCAAATGATTTCTAAAAAGGAATATGCCGCTTTTACAATCAGACCTAAAATTCACAGACACATTCCCGAGTACCTGAGTGAATTTCCTGAATTGGCACAGATGGGAGGATTTGAAAGTTTTTCGCAACCGGCAATTGACTGGAAGAAAGTTGAACAAAGCCTTAACATTAACCGGAAAGTTAAAGAAGTGGACTGGATAATTCCCGGAGAAAAAGCTGCTCTTGAATCTTTAAAATATTTCCTGGAAAATAAATTAGATCATTATTCTGAGGATAGAAATGATCCTGTTAAAGATGCACAATCTAATCTATCGCCTTATATTCATTTTGGTCAAATATCCGCGCAGAGAATTGCGCTGGAGGTAAAGAAATATGGCGGAAATCCCGATTCTGAACGAGCCTTTCTGGAAGAACTAATTGTAAGAAAAGAGCTTGCGGATAACTTTTGCTTTTATAATCCTGATTATGATTCGTTTAAAGGATTTCCTGATTGGGCAAAAGAGACTTTATCTGAACATAAAGATGATAATCATGACTTTATCTACACCAAAGAGCAATTTGAAAGAGCACAAACTCATGATGATCTTTGGAATGCAGCCCAAAATGAATTAATTAAAACCGGAAAAATGCACGGCTATATGAGAATGTATTGGGCAAAAAAAATACTTGAGTGGACAAACACTCCGCAATACGCACTGAAGATTAGTATTTATCTGAATGACAAATATGAACTTGACGGGAGGGATCCAAATGGATATGCCGGCTGTGCATGGTCAATCGGCGGGGTGCATGATCGACCTTGGCCAGAGAGGGATATTTTCGGTTCAATCAGATATATGAGCCGAAAAGGAGTTGATAGAAAATTCGATGTTTCGAAATATATATTTAGATTTAAATAAATAGTGCAATCCTGATTAATTGTTAATCCTGGAAAAAGTCAATTACCAGGTTAAATTTAAAGATATCTCTACTTTTTTTTTATTTTGAATCCCCCCGTAACTGCGATTTCATCAAGTGAGTTCATCCACGAAGTTAGTTTAAATTCGCTTTTTGCCTTTAAAAACTAATTCCGGATTATTATTTTCACTCTGATTTTAGGAATAAATAAGCACAAAAATGAATTATCGGGTATTATTATTCTATAAGTATGTCCAGATTGAAAATCCTCAGGAAATTGTGGATGAACATCTTCAATGGTGTCTGCAAAATGAAATTAAAGGAAGGGTATATTTTGCGGCAGAGGGTATAAATGGAAGCGTTTCAGGCACAAAAGAAAATATTGAAAAATATAAAAATCATCTTAAAAGCTATGAGTATTTTAATGATATCCGGTTCAAAGAAGATGATGTAAATGAACACGTCTTTTTTAAAATGCATGTCAGGTTAAAAAAAGAAATAGTCAACAGCGGGCTTGAAGGAGTTTCATTGACTAATAGCGGAAAGAAATTATCTCCTGAAGAGCTTCTAAGTTTTTATGAAGAGGGGAAGGATTTTATAATTATTGATGCACGCAACTGGTATGAAAGTAAAATCGGTAAATTTAAAAACGCATTAACCCCCCTATTGAAAAATTTCAGAGAATGGAAAAGTGTAGCAGAACAATTAAAAGACAAGAAAGATAAAACGATAATTACCTATTGTACCGGCGGCATAAGATGTGAAAAAGCTTCAGCATATCTTGTAGAAAAAGGATTTAAAAATGTATATCAGCTTGACGGCGGTATTGTTAACTATGTGAAAAAATATCCTGATACATACTGGGAAGGAGGAATGTTTGTTTTCGATGAGAGAAGGGTTGTCAATATTAATGACAAGGAAGAAATAAAACATATTGCTAAATGTTACTTCTGCGGCGAGCCCACTTCATACTATATAAACTGCCATAATTTATCGTGCGACAAAATACTTGTTTGCTGCCACGATTGTAAAGTAAAATACGACTACTGCTGCTCTGATGAATGCCGGAATTCCCTAAACAAAAGATCCAAATATTATGGTTAAATATTTAACCGATATTCTTATCTTTGGGTACGGAATTATATTCAAAAAGGTCTTATCCTGCAATGAACGTAAATTTTACTGTTTCTATCCTATCTATTATTATAATCCTCTCCTGTTCACCCCAAATTATTCCGCAGGAAAGAGAAAAACCCGACACATTAAACACCAAAACTGAAGCATCCGATACTCTACAGTATGGTTTGAAAGAAATAACTGTAGTGGGAACACGTGCCAAAGAAAAAATAATTGATATACCTTATTCTGTATTCAGCGTCGACAAAAAAGAACTTGCATATGGAAAAAAAGTATCAGCCAGAAATGTACTGGCTGATGTACCCGGTTTATTTTTGCAATCCAGATATGGCGGACAGGATTTGAGAGTATCCATAAGAGGTTTTGGCAACAGATCGAATACAGGAGTCAGAGGGATCCGGATTTTACAGGATGGCATTCCTGAATCAGAGCCGGATGGTGAAACCGTAATAGATGCAATTGATTTTACTTCTTTAGGAGGAGTTGAAGTTGTAAAAGGTAATCTATCATCTTTATATGCCAATGCTCCCGGAGGAGTAGTAGATTTTAAAACTGATTATCATTTCAGCCAGAATTATTCTGCGACATATAACCAGGTTGGAAAATTTGGTTTCAGACAAAATGGATTTAAGGTCGGACTAAAGAACAGTGATAACCGGTTTTTTCTATCTTACTACTACCGCAATCTTGATGGTTACCGCAAGCACAGTCAGGAATATCAGCATCTGGTAAATGCAGTTTATGAAGGATATCTCGGAACCAGGACAAGTATAACATTGCTTGGCAATTATGTTGACGGCTTCAGCAGGCTGCCAGGTCCATTAACACTGAATGAATATAAACTCGATCCTTATATGGCGAGTCCCATTGCAATCTCCCAGGATTTCAGAAAAATAACAAAAAAAGGGCGACTTGCGGTAAAATACCTGACCGGGTTTGGAGGTGTTGAAGAAAATGAGGTAGAAATTTCTGCTTACGGTGGGGTTAAGGAATTTACCAAAGTTGACAATTTAAGTTATGCACTTTCCACGCGTTACTCGCTTGGCACCCTGACCCGTTACACAAACCGGGGCCATATTCTGAATTTAAATAATGTATTTACAACAGGATTTGATTTTGCATTTCAGACAGGGCCTTTAAATTCTTTTGAAAATATTGCCGGTAACCGCGGAACCACCGTTGAAAATTCATTTGATGCAAGTGTCAGCAGTGTGGGATTTTATTTCCTGAATCATCTAGATCTTTTCGAGGGACGGCTCGGAGTATTTCTATCAGGAAGGTATGATATAAGTTCATTTAAAAGAGATATATACATACCATTTGGTAAAACAGATTCATCAAGGGTGTTCACCGGATTTACACCAAAACTTGGTCTTAATTTTAAACTATTTGATGATGTCGCTTTATATACATCCTACGGTTTAAGCTATGATTTTCCCGCTCTGAGTGAACTGGATAACAATCTCACAACTTCAAATTTGTCCTATACACTTAATCCGGATCTTAATCCTCAGAAATCTCAGAATTTTGAATTCGGGGTCAAAGGGAATATCCTGAGACCTAATGCTGATTTTATGCAACGAGTTGTTTTTGATATCACTTATTTTCATTATCTGATCGCGGAAGAAATAGTTCCATACGTAATAAATGAGCAGATATATTTTAAAAACGCTGCAAAAACCAGACGGGACGGATTAGAAATTGGATTACAGACAAAACCATTTGATGATACAGAAGTGACAGTAAATTACACAATCACAAATTTTAAGTATACAAGCTATAAAACAGTTAATCCTACCACTACAGGCGATACAGCTGTAAATTATTCAGGGAATTTTGAACCTTCTGTTCCAGAACAGATA
>DATICR010000006.1:0-4021 GCA_035456745.1 Ignavibacteriaceae bacterium | reverse complement strand
TGCATTTAATGTATATGAATAATTACCCGGGGCTTTATATTCATCTGTTAAAACTTTCACCCGGTTGCCAAGCATATCATATAAAGCAATATTAACCTGTGAAGCATAAGGAACTGAATAATTAATTTTTGTAGAAGGATTAAACGGATTAGGATAATTTTGCTGAAGAACAAAATCTCCTGCAACCGGAACATTAATTGTTATTTCGTTACTGAAAGTGTACTTACCATTAAAATCAAATTGTTTTAATCTATATAATACAATTCCTTTAAAACTATTGTCATCAGTAAAACTATAGGATGTCGGTGTGGTTTTATTTCCCTGACCCTGAATGAAACCTATGGTCTTGAAATTACCCTCTCCAAACTTTTTTTCTATTTCAAAACCGCGGTTGTTCTTTTCTGTTGCTGTCGTCCACTCAAGGTTTACTTCATCATTTATTATTCTTGCACTAAACGATTCAAGTTCAACAGGAGTTGGAAAATAATTAACAGCTTCAAGGGCATTCAGAAGCCCCCACCCATACTCGTTATTAGGATTATTACTAATGCTGGCAGTATTTCTCATTGCATCTCTTACCTGCATCGGGGTTAGATTTGGATTAGCGGATAAAATTAAAGCAGCAACGCCTGCTGAAAGCGGACAACTGAATGAAGTGCCGCTTGCATACGAATATGAATAATCATCCCATGGTGATGCAACGATATTGCCATCACCTAATGCCATGATATCCGGCTTAATTCTGCCATCTACTGTTGGACCAACACTACTGAAATAAGATCTGCTGCCTGAATAATCTACCGCGCCGGCAGTAATAACACTGTCGCCGTCTGCTGGAGCACCAAGAGTATTATGTGATGGGTCGTAACCATTATTTCCTGCTGAGTTTACTACAACTATGCCAAGGTGGGTTGCATAATCAGCACCAATGGTACTTATTGCTGTATTTCCGTCCATGTCCATCCATGTATAACTTTGCCATGGTGGATCGAAGGTAAGATATCCAAGTGAAGTCGATGTAACATCAACACCTATACTGTCTGCCCATTCCATTGCAGCTATCCAGTTATCTTCTTCAATTGGTGTTTCACTGTCGGTATTTTCTGTTTTTGCAAGAATATAAGAAGCATTAAAAGCGGGCCCAATTAAATTACCCGGGGCATAGCCGCCAATTGTGGAAAGGGTTTCTGTACCATGAGAACCATCGCCGGAGTCAGCCTGATTACCTACGTTCGGATCATTGTTTACAAAATCCCAGGCTGCAATAATGTTCATTGAATCAAAGGCTACATGACTAAGTCTGCTGAATCCTGCATCCATTACACAAATGGTAACCCCCTGCCCGGTAATATCGAGATCATGTACCTCGGGTATTTTTATCTGTTCCATTTCAGAATATGAATCGCCATAATTTAAATCGTAAATACCTTCAGGCTGTTGCATTTTATTAATACTTTGCATAACTGTATTTTTATTGGGCGCAGGCTGGACTTCTTTTTTTAATTTATAAACTATATCCAATTTGCTGACGAAGGGAAGTGAAGAAATTTCATTTATTCCGGCTTTTCTAATATTACCGCTGACGGCATTAAGCCATTTTGATTCATGTTTTAAATTCAAACCTTTTAATTCAACCTGTCGTATGTAAGTCTGATTAACTGGGATATCTTTTATTGTTATAGGTGAAGATGTACCCAAAACTTTTTCCCTTCTCTTAAGTGATTTTTCACTTACAACTTGTTGTGGATTACGGAAATAAGCATCAATATTGTTTCCTTTATCCGTAAAATAAACCCAGACCAATATCTGATCATCTGCAGATATAGAGGATATTTTTGTCTGAAGAGCTGTGGAGATTTTATTAAGAGGTTGTTGTGCAAATGAGGTCGTAAACATGCATAACAAAATCATTGGTATATAAATTTTTCTCATCTTATGTCTCCGATAATTGTTGAATAATAAATTGAATTACTTAGCCCTGGTTCCAATTTTAATATCCTGATTTACAGTAAGAAGATTCAGGTTTCCTTTTTCGGATTCTACTGCCAGAACCATACCCCGGGATTCGTATCCCATTAGTTTAGCAGGTTTCAAATTAGCTACTAATATAATCCTTTTACCGATAAGATCTTCAGGTTTATAACTTTTTGCAATTCCGGCAATAACCTGGCGGTCACCATCATCCAGTTTAACTTTTAATTTGATCAGCTTATCACTTTTAGGTACTTTTATAGCTTCAACTACTTCAGCAACTTTCAGCCTGATTTTATTGAAGTCATCCAGTGTAATCAATTCTTCTTCCACACTCTTATTTTCATTGCTGCTGAGATTAGCTACCTGTTTTTCTATTATTTCATCTTCTATTTTAGGAAAGATAATTTCAGTATTATTCAACCGGTGATTTTCTTCAAGATTTGTTTTTCCGAGATCATCCCAGTTAACCGGGGAAGTATTAAGAATTTTAAATATCTTTTCGGATGAGAAGGGTATTACGGGAGAGAATAACCCTGCCAAAGTATAAATCGTCTGAAGACAAATATTCAGTGTGGTTCCGCATTTTTCCTTGTTATTTTTTATCGTTACCCATGGTTCCGAATCATTAAAATATTTATTCCCGGCCCTTGCAAGATTCATTATCTCATTAACACCGTCTTTTATTTTATAACAATCAAAGAGTTCGGATATTTTTGCAGGGTAGGCAGAAACAAGATCGAGCATTTCTTTATCTATTTGCCCAGGGTCATTGCACAGTGGAACCTTGCCATCAAAATGTTTATGAACGAAAGTAAATGTCCTGTTAATAAAGTTGCCTAGAATATCGGCAAGCTCACTGTTATTTCTTAATTGAAATTCTTTCCAGTAAAAATCCGTATCCCTTGTTTCAGGAAGATTGGATGCCAGTGTATATCTTAAAGGATCAGCCGGAAACATCTTTAGAAAATCTATCACATCTATCCCCCAGTGACGGCTCTTTGAAAATTTCTTACCTTCAAAATTCAAAAATTCATTGGCTGGTACATTTTGAGGAAGAATAAATTTTTCCTTATCACCATCATTCCAGGCCATCAGCATTGCTGGAAAAATTATGCAATGAAAAACAACATTGTCTTTACCTATAAAAGCAATGTATTTTGTTTTTTCACCCTGCCAGTATTCTCTCCAGAGATTCTCATTTCCTCTTTTTATAGATAGTTCTTTAGTGGCAGAAATATATCCCAGCACGGCTTCAAACCAGACATATAATACTTTACCTTTTGCTGAATCAAGAGGAACCGAAACACCCCAGTCCAGATCTCTTGTATATGCCCTGTCTTTTAAACCGGCCTTGAACCACCCTTTGCAGTATTGAAGCACATTTTCTTTCCAGCCGTAACTGTTGCTGCTGACTTCTACATATTCTTCAAGCCTTGACTGAAAATCCCCTAAGGGAAAATACCAGTGAGATGTTTCCTTTAATACAGGAGTTTTTCCGGAAATTTTACTCCTTGGATTTTTTAATTCGGAAGCTTCATATAATGCACCGCAATTTTCACACTCATCGCTTCTTGCTTCTTCAAAACCGCAATTGGGACATGTTCCTTCTACATACCTGTCCGGTAAAAACATTCCTGCTTCTTCGTCATAAAACTGCCTGGATTTCTTTTCCTTAAGCAGTCCCCTGTTGTAATATTCGAGGAAGAATTCTTTTGCAGTCTCGTGATGTATTGGAAGGCTCGTACGGGAATAAATATCGAAGCTCATTCCGAATTGTTCAAATGCTTTTTTATTTATCTCATGATTTCTGTCAATTATAACCTGTGGACTAACTTTTTCCTTATCTGCACTTATAGTAATCGGTACACCATGTTCATCAGAACCACAGATATAAATAATGTCGTTCCCCTTCATCCTGTTATAACGCACGTAAATATCTGCAGGCAGGTACGCCCCGCTTAAATGGCCGAGATGTATTGGTCCATTTGCATAAGGTAGCGCCGAAGTAACAAGAATTTTCTCTTTAGCCAAGTATTAATCCACTTAT
>DATICR010000005.1:0-5966 GCA_035456745.1 Ignavibacteriaceae bacterium | reverse complement strand
TAAGGACATTTCTTCTGTAATGTATCTGATTCTGAGTTAACACCTTAAATCATCTCCATTTCAGCAATGCTTCTGAAGATGTTTCACTGTCTGCAAGTTTATCATTTATGGTTACTCTGATTATATAATCACCGGGCTGATAGTTATTCATATCCAGCTGCAGATAAATCTGGGTATTTTTTTCGAATGATTGATAATCCGTTGTTAATGTAATTTCATCACCGTGTTTTGAGCTGAATAAATTAATTACAGATGAAAATAAATTATCAAAAAAGGAATTTTCATTAACTTTCTTTATGGTGATTTTCTGTTCGAAGCCTGTTTTCTGATCTTTGTCCTGCTGCAGATTATACACTTCATAATATAAAAATACAGGTGTATTATGATTAAATGTTTGGGTTGGATTCGGTAATATTCCTATATTTTTTCTGATTAGGGAGTATTTGCCCGGGGATTTTTCAATTCCCGCAGCTAACACAATATCACTTATATCGAGTTTCCTGTTATCATAATTTTTTATAAGGAGGGGGAAATGATTTGTTGAGACGCCACCGTCTTTATTCCTTACAATTTCAAAGGCAAGTGATACAGAATCCGGTTTTGCATCAAGTTCCATAGAATTGACCCAGTATTTTTCAGAAGGACTAATCTTCAGCTCTCTTTCATTCCCTATATAGGTAATGTTTTCTATCTGCTGTCCTTGTTTATTATTTCCATCAAACAAAAATAATCCGGATTGATGAGGAAACCTGTATTTGTCTGTATATTCAAAAATATCAAAAACATTCAGTGCATAGCTCAGATAAACCTCGGTATTCTGGTTTTCGTCGTTACTCAAATCCTTAAATTGAGCTATCACATAAGGTAATGTAAACACCGGTCCTTTAAACTTTGGCTCATACTCCTCCGGATCGGTTCGCCTGAGATTTTTTACATAAGAATATGTGTCGTATGAGAATTGAGAAAAGGTTCGTCCGTAGATATTAGGGGCGCTGAAGCGGAAATTATCAGTCCAGTAATCATCAGTAAAACCGAAAGTTTTATTTTCATAAATCCATAAATCGGTTTTAAGCATGAGCTGCATTTTCCCTCCTGCCTCTATATACGGCCTCAGCCTGATGCGGTTGAGCGGCTCACCGTACCTTACCATGATTTCTCCCCTATCCGATTTCCATCCCGTAACTTTCTGCTTTGCAATCGAAAACATTACATTTGAATAAACTATACGTGAATAGTGCTCCAATAATCTTTCATTATATTTGGTCAGGTAAAGAGGATCCTTCCGGCTCCAGAAATCATTTACAATTTTATCAATATTTTCCGGCTTTATCCCTTCTTCGTTCATAAGCATCATTGTTGTGCTATCAGTAAATTCTTTCCTTTCTTTTTCAGTCATCAGATCCATTGCTTTTTTATATGCCGACTGGCAGGAATCGAATCTTAAGGTTTTATAATAAAGATACCCCAGGAATGACCAGGCATTTTTGTTCAGAGAGTCTATTTGAATTACTTTTTTAAGCAGAGGGATTCCATTTTCAAACTTACCTGCTTCAGAAAAAAGAATACTTAAATGCAGGTAGGAATCTGTCCGTCCGGGATCGGATTTAATTGCTCTATCAAAAAATGTTTCCGCATTTATGAATTCTTTATATGCATAATCATTATAGCTCAGCGAATTACCGGATTCATAATTCATAAATGAATTATAGTACTCATAGAACTGCTCCTCGCTTATTCGTCCTAAATTATACAACGCCTCTGTATTACCGGGATCTATTTCGACAATTTCCTCGTAAACATCGTATGCCATGCTGCTGCTGAAAACTTCCATAAGTTTTGCCTTCAACATTCTGTATTCAATATTTTTTGGGTCCTTCCAGATTGCTTTTTGAATGTAATCTCTGGCTTTATCCCTGCTGTACACAGTATTTTTATTTAATTCAATTTTTGCCAGCTCGAAGTAGGAAGGAGCACACGAATATTCCTTTGCCGAATAAGAAAATGATTTTTCAGCATCGGCAATTTTCCCCTCATTTAATGCAATCAATCCCCGGGTATGATATTCATTGATAGATGTGCCGGACTCCTGCGCTAATGCGGTAGAGGTGTAAAACATCAGGACGAATATCAGACCATTTGTAACTTTAACTTTCATCATCTTCTGAAGAATTTTAAAGTATTAAACTTCATGTCATTATGTAATATCCGGATATAAAATAAATCAAGTAAATTGATTAAGCAATGATTATTTGCGGGACATAATTACTTCTTTTTTTAATTTTGCCTAATTTTCATCATCAGGACGCTGAATTACCGCGAAGGGAACTCAAGTATGAAAGTGAAAAGTGAAATGGTTGATTGCAACTCTGATCTGGTTATGCTCACTTCGTTAAGGGTTATTTTGTAAACAACTATCAAAATAACCGACCTGAAAATTTTCCTAATAGTAGCTGAAGTTGTGACTTGTTGAGCTTGGAAAAGTGGAAATAACGACTATTTTAGTAGGAAAGATTTTTTGAAAGGATAAATCTATGGATATTCATGCCGAACACAACAACGATAATTCTTTAATAATTGTTGATAAAAATAAATTGATCGGTATTGAGAGTGAAACTCTCCAGAACCTGGTCCAGGAATCCATAGATAAGGGGAGTAAAAATGTTTCTATCGATCTGTCTAAAGTGGAATATGTTTCCAGCTGGGGCGTAGGAATTATTGTTCATGCTTACACAACCTGTCATAATAAAAATGTCAACTTTAATCTGAAGGGCGTCAACCCACACGTAATGAATGTGCTGAGCCAGTTGAAGTTGACAGAAGTATTAAATATCAACTAAAAAGGGAATACTCTGTCGGAAAAAGAGGACCGAAACAGTGAATAACTGAATAGTACCCTCAATCAGATTTTTGTCCCGCTAAAAGCCGGGATCGCCGTTACGCTCCGATTTTTTTGGTCAAGATCTTTATCTCATACAATGTGGCTAAAGCCCGGATGTTTAAGTATGATTTTAGATCCGTTGGCTAAAGCCAAACGGCAATGCTCTGGCTACAGATGTTAACAATAACATCAGGAAATTTGCTTCCATGGTTGTAAATTAAAACATTAACCCCGAAAAAAGACTAAATCCTCCGCAGGAAATTTTCGTGAGCCACTTATCATCTTTAAAATTCAAATTGACATTAATAAAAAAGAAATATACTTTTGATTTTCCCCAATTTCTTATCAGAGATAATACGGATAAATATCCTGTGTCTCATAGTTCAATTTCCGATTATACTTCTGGCTGATTAGAATTTACAGATAACTATTTTTTTGACGCTGATTCTTTAAAAATGAGGGAAAGATTTATTGAATGAAAATACAAATATCGATTTCTTCAGTACTTCTTTCCAATTATTCCCGTAATACTTCAATTCAAGGAAAAATTATGTTCAACATATCGCTTGAAAATGGCGAAGAAATACTGCTCTCAGGCAGCTTTAATGCCGCAGAAACAGAAAAAGCCGACCAGCTTCTGAATAAAATAAACAATAACTGCATATTAAATTTTAAGGATCTTGTATATATATCCAGCGCAGGCCTTGGTTCGATTCTGAACCTGCACGTGAGATTAAAAAATAGCGGGCATTCCATTAAACTAACGAATCTGAACAAGCACATACGTGAAGTGTTTAAATATTCGGGACTGGACAAAGTCCTGCCGATAGTAGAATGAAAATATTTTTTACATATCAACCAACTTTTTATTCTGTGGATTGTATTTATTTATGAAAGAAGATACAGTTTTAGTTAAAGAATGCATCGAAGGAAACAGGAAATCATTTGAAGAACTTGTTGAAAAATATTATAAAATCATTTACCGGCTTGCTTTCAAACTTTTACACAATCGTGACGATGCGGAGGAAATTACACAGTCAGTATTTGTCAAAGCTTATGAAAACCTTGACTCCTACAATCCAAAGTTCAAATTCTTCAGCTGGCTGTACCGGATTACGGTTAATGAATCCATAAATTATTCAAAAAGACAGAGTTATTCCGAAGAGATAAATGAAGAATACAGCACAGATAATGAAAAACCAGATGAAATATATGATAAAATCGAAGCAGAAGAGAATATTCAGAATGCTTTGATGGAACTTGATATGCTTTACCGGCTGCCCGTTGTTCTTAAACATTTTTTAAATTACTCGTATAAAGAACTTAGTTATCTGCTTGGCGTACCTGAGAAAACAGTTAAATCGAGATTATTTACCGGCAGACAGATGTTAAAAGATATTCTGGTCAAAAAAAGGATTTACATAAATGATAAACGAAAAATATATAGAATTGATGAATAAGGAGATCGATAAGGTTATTACTCCCGAAGAAAGAATTGAACTCCAAAATTATTTATCAAAAAATAATGCTGCAAAAAATTATTATGATGAACTGTTGTTAACCAATGATTTCCTGGACCGGCTTCCTGATCATAATCCGCCCGAGAACCTGAAAAAGCAAATAATAAATTCTATTGATTTCAGCAGGTATGAGGAACATCCTGAACCGGTCAAAAAATCAGCTGGTTTTTTATGGGGATTAAAATTCAGATATGCTTATATTTTCGCAGCTGGCTTACTGGCGGGCATCATTATCTTTTCAATTTTCTACCTGAATACCGGAAATGTGAATACCAAAGAGATTTCCGGTACCATTGGAGCAGGAAACATAAGAACACTCCAGGAAATCCAGCTTAATTTTTCAGATATTTCCGGAAAAATTGAATTAAAGGAAAGAAATAACACATTCTGGTTTGATATAAGTGCCTTTACACCTCAGAATACCTATATCATTATTTCATATCCCAACGAAATAAAATTCGAAAATATTACACCGGGATCTATTAGTAATATAGAACTTTCAAGAAATGGAAATTATATTAAAATCACTAATTCCGGTTCTCAGCAGTATAGTCTTCAATTCTCGCAGATTACCCCGGCTTCCTCGCCAATGTATATCCGGATTTTACAGTCGGGCAATGTAGTTTATGAACATGAGTTATCATTAAAACAGTAAAAAAAGCTCTTTTATCCTTATTATTTTCTGATTCAAAATTTATTTAAGAGTTTTTACCAACTTTTTGTTCTTTCAAATGTATTTCAATTAATACAGAAATTTAATTTAATATTATTTAAACCTTGGAGGCGTGTATGACAGGAACCAGCAACCACTTTAGCAAAAGGGCGAAAATCTTGATGAGCGGGTCGATTTTAATAGCAGCTATTCTTATATATTTTGTGACTTTTTATCCCTGGCCGGTAACTTCCGGTGATGTATCCGGAACCATCGGGGGAGTTGAGAAAGTTAAAAAATATCAGAAAGAACAAATTTCTGCCGGTGATGTTTCTGTTCAAACTACAGATCTCCAGAAGCTTCTTCAGAATGATCAAATTCAGACTCTGATAAATGATCCTAATTTCAGGACAGCAATAGCAAATGAAGACTTCAGGACGGAATTTAACAGAAACGCATCATTCAGGAATGCAATTATAAGTGCTTCTTACAGAACAACAATGACAAACAGAAGTTGGGTGGAGGCCTTGAGGAATGAGGGATTCAGAAATATAGTTGAGAGCGGTGCATTTGCCAAGATAATATCCGATGGATCTTTAAAAGCAGCTTTCAGAAATGAAGCTCTCAGAACTTCGGATTACCATACAATCGTAAACAGGAATGAAGCATTAAGACAGTTGTCAAGCGATGCAGCTTTTATGACTGCAATGCGCGATCCTTCGTTCAGACAGTTGATGACCGGGGACGCAATGAGACAATTAGTTAACAACCGTCAGTTTACAGATGCTTTCCGGACCGATGCTGCCAGGACAGTCTTTAATGACGGCGCTTTCCAGATGGCATTGAGACAGGAATCTTTCAGAAATTCTGTTTCAAGTGACGGTTTTTTGAAAGCAGTTCAGAGTGATGCCCTGAG
>DATICR010000004.1:0-3785 GCA_035456745.1 Ignavibacteriaceae bacterium | reverse complement strand
TTTCCGACTTATCTAACTCAGCTATGTTTTTTGCTGGATTAATTGATGAACCATTAACCGAAACTTTTTCAGTGGGAGAATCTTTATAAATATTAAATCGATATGAATTTATTTCCGGTTTATAGCTGCCTTTTGCTTTGTTTATTTTTATTTCAAGTGCGGAATCATTTTGCTCATCTACATCTGTTAACAAATATTTATCATTTTTATAATCAAGTGAAGTCCCATCATCCTGATAAAAATGATAATTGGAATTTTCTGAAGAGAATATTTTAAAAGTCAACTCATCAATATTTTTTTCACCTGCATAATTCTGTACTTCCTGCATGGGAATAATCGCTCCTTCGCGTAAAAACAAAGGAATTCTGTCTATCGGTGCTTCCACTACTATCCACTGGTTGCCGTCATAAACTTTGTTATTCCACCAGTTAAGCCACTTCCCTTCCGGGAGATAAAGTTTTTTGAAATTTTCATATTCAGAAAGCACCGGAGCTACCAGCAAATTATCACCGATCATAAATTGATACTGAGCTGAATCAGAATAGCATTCATCATCATCCTGGAAATTTAAAAACATAGATCTGACAATTGGTACTCCTGTTTCTGATGCATTATAAAATTCATTATAGAAAAACGGAAGCAGCTCATATCTCAAATTCACTATTTTCTTAACCCAGCTTTCTACGTCATCGCCGAAAGCCCATGGTTCCTGATCTCTTGTATTGATAATTGTATGTCCTCTGTAAAATGGTGAAAATGCACCCAGCTGCATCCATCTTGTGTACAATCTTGGTGAAGGTGATTCAAAAAATCCGCCCACATCGCTGCCGCAAAAAGCAACTCCGCTGAGACTAAGTCCCTGCACCATTGTGCACGCAAGCTTAAGATGAATTTCACTTGCAACATTATCTCCTGTCCACACAGCGGCATATCTTTGTATTCCCGAAAAGCCTGCCCTTGTTAAAATGAAAGGACGGGTTCCCAATTTATTTTCTTTAATTCCCTCAAAAGTTGCCTTAGCCATTTCAAGGGCATACACATTATGAATCTTTTTGTAATTCGCACCAAATCCATTATCGTTGAATTGAAGGATATCCGGAATAGCCTGTCCCCATGCAGAAGGTTCATTCATATCATTCCATATTCCCGAGACCCCCTGACTAAGTAAATCCGCATTCATTTTTCCCCACCATTTCCTGGTTTCTTTCTTTGTAAAATCCGGAAAATATGCCCAGCCCGGCCATACTTGTCCCTGGTACACAATACCGTCAGGATATTTTACAAACAGATCCTGATTTAATCCTTCTGCTGATGCTCTGTAATTGACTGTATCAGCTTTAACTCCCGGATCAATTATAGTAATAACTTTAAAGCCCTGAGCCTTCAAATCAGTCAACATATTTTCGGGATCAGGAAATCTGTTTTTATCCCAGGTAAAAACCCTGTATCCATCCATATAATGAATATCAAGATAAATTACATCGCAGGGAATTTGTTTATTACGGAAAGTTTCAGCAAGAGTTCTCACAGTCGATTCCGGGTAATAACTCCACTTACTCTGCTGATATCCGAGACTCCACATCGGCGGAAGTTCCATTCGTCCGGTCAGCATAGTATAAAGATTAATGACCTTCTTTATTTCCGGTCCATTAATGAAATAATAATCAAGCTCACCTTTTTCGGCACCGAACCAATAGAATCGGTTATTGCTTGCCCCCATATTAAAATAGGATTTGTATGTGTTATCCAAAAATATTCCGTATGCTTTATGATTTCTGATACCTATAAAGAAAGGGATGGACTGATAAAGAGGATCTTGCTTTTCCGTATATGCCGGGGTATCGGAATTCCACATCGTCCAGATTTCCCCATTCTTTTTCAGGTTCCTTGTCTTTTCTCCTAATCCATAAAAAAGCTCATCCTTAAAAAGAGTTTTAAAGCATCTTATATCATCATTATCATAGCTCATCCCGAAACTTTTATCATCTTCGTTAAGCAGATTCATGCTATGGTCAAAAATTCTGACACGGCAAGGAGATTTTGAGATTCTTACTATCAAATCAGGAGTGGATATCTGATAGAAATCATTTTCTTCGGTGAAATCAAAGGGTACCGAATTATGATAAATTACAGCGTAAGAAAGAGCCTGGGAAAATTCAGTTCTGCTTGCAAACCGGAACCGGATAATATTATTATCAATAATATAAACATTAAACTGAGCATTACTGAGCTTAAATTCAACCCTGTCATCGAATTTTTGAAATGAAGTAACATTTCCGGCATACTCGAAATCGGCGTAAGAACTTTTAAATGATGTCACCATAAGCAGTATAAAAAAATATTTCTTAAACATATTGTTTGGGATTAATTTTCCGAAGTAAGCATATGCGAAAATACCAGAAATTAATATTAGTTGCTTAGAGGAGACAATCGAACAAATAGAAGACCTGGAGGATGGAGTGTTTTGCTCTTAAGGCATACGTGATGTTCTGCGTAACCCCGCTTAACGTAAGTCTCCCGAACATCCACGTAGCGCAGGTCTCCCGACCTGCGGTGAAAATTGTGATACTCCATAAAAAAAACGATGTAATTTTAATAAACTTTTCAGAATGATATAACTTAATAGATTTTAGACTGCGATGTATATGCATCTGGATTAACACTTCACCTGTTGGCTGGTCATTGGATCTTTTTATTTTTTTTCATATTATCAATTCAGCTTCCCGTCATTTAATTAACGAGAAAGGTCAAATATGAAGATAGTAAGAGAAATTCTTCAGAAAAAGGGGCATCAAATCTGGTCTGTTTCATCTGAGGCATCTGTTTATGAAGCACTAAAGCAGATGGCTGAAAAAAATATTGGTGCTTTGCTGGTGATGGATAAAAACAATGTTGCGGGCATCATTTCCGAAAGAGATTATGCCCGAAAGGTTGTACTTGAAGGGAAATCTTCAAGAGATGCGAAAGTAAAAGAAATAATGTCGGATAAAGTAATTTATGTTGAGTCCGAAAGAATGCTTGATGAGTGTATGGCTTTAATGATTGAAAAGAGAATCAGGCATTTACCGGTTTATGAAAATGACAGACTTACAGGGATGATTTCAATCGGGGACGTAGTTAAAGCAGTAATCGATGAAAAAGAATTTGTTATTGATCAGCTCGTTCAGTATATAACAAATACTCCTGCAATTATCCAGGAAGAACATAAATCTGTTTTAGTATAATTAATAAAATTGGCGAATTTTCGAATTCGCGAATTAAATTCGATAATCCGCGAATTCGTCCATTCGTAAATTACCTTAACGGTTCCGGCTATACTTCCCCATTAATTCACCGCGGGCAATTATGTGCCCTTCCATTTTTTTCATAATCTCTTTGATAGTCGCACCTGAATCAAGGTGCACGGCCGAATCCAAACCGTATACTCTGAAAAAATATCTGTGCGTTCCTGAAGGAGGACATGGACCGCCGTAACCGATTCTTCCAAAATCATTCGTCCCCATAAGGACTTCATCGGGAATGTTTTTCGATGGAGTAGAATTTTCCATTAATAAATTGATTTTAGATGGAATATTATAGACAATCCAATGTGTAAAATTACCGCTGGATGCATCGGGATCTTCAACAATCACAGCATAAGTTTTTATTCCCTCAACACTGCAAGTCCAGCTCAATTGTGGAGAAACATTTGCTCCATCGCAAGTATATTTTGAAGGAATAGTTTCTCCGGCATTAAACGAACGGGATTTAATTTCAATTTCCATATTATCATCCCCCTTTTCCTG
>DATICR010000003.1:0-10456 GCA_035456745.1 Ignavibacteriaceae bacterium | reverse complement strand
ATACTTATCCGCATTTTCAGATGTTGTCCACCCATGCCAGATCCTTTTTACCGCCATAATTTTTCTCCTCATTTTTAATTATTATTAATTGAAAACTGAAAATTCAGTCACATTATTTTAAAAATATAAGTTAAAATTTATTTGAACAATTTTCAAAAAAAATATTTGTAACAAAAGAATTTACAGGAAAGACAATTTGGGAATTATCGGATTCGTGAAGTTCAAAAAGAGATGATTAAGAATTTGCGGACTGATGCACTCCATTGGACAAAAGAACTTACAGGAAAATAAATGACTAAATAAAAAATTCTTTCACGATTTTGAAACTTAAGATAAAATCCTTTTAGGTCTCCACGTCTTAAATCATCCCGGAAAACATGTTATTCAGATAATCTTGTTTTGCAGCATCATCACGGGCTGACTCAATAAAACGAACCCAGGCATTTCTTTCATGCCATATAATACCAAGCTCCCAGACGCAATATGTTCCCTTATGATTATTCTCAAACTTAAGTGCGGAATAGCTGTCAGGTTGCGAGATATTTTTCAGATATACAGATTCCCACATTTCATTGGTATTTCGCCACGTAGTTAGAAGGAGCAGCAAATATTCCCCCGCTCTATGCAGGATTACAAAACCAAGTTCGCCATCTAACTTAAGTTTGCCTGTTTTTGCTTCTGCTTCCAGAAATGCTCTTGCTTCAATTATCTGTTTTTGTTTAATCTCTATATCCGGAGGGTACAATTCGTACCATTTAAGAGCGCCCCCGGGAAGATTCAGCAAATGTCCCGGCATAATTTTTTTCTGATAATATTTATATCCTTCAGGTATTATGTTTCCCAAATCTGAAATGCTGGGCATATTTTCAGCTACATAGGTATCTCGCATTATTGCTCCTTGTATATGAATGATAAAAAACCGCAAATAAATCAGTAAAATATTGGACGATTTAATTCTTTAGCGGATAGTAAAGAAGAAATATTTGATTATACCCGGTAACTAAAAGTTCTACTTTAATTTCAAACATTTTATTTAGAGAAGCAAGAACTAAATTTAAGGCATGAGTAAGATCACTGTGAAGTCAAAGGTCGGAGATCAGAGATCAGAGGTCAGAATTCAGAGTCAGAGGTCGTTGATTGGTTGTCGGAATGGTAATAGAGTCTTTGGGTTTTATGTCATTCAAATGCCAAAAGTCAAAAAGAAGGGTGAAGTGGATGTTGATCCACTTCACCAGAATTTTCCGAAAGGAGAAATCTTCAGAATTATATTAGCCTTTTTAGGATATATTTAGTCAAAGAATTTTTATAAACCTGGAAGCCAATGTTCCGCAAATCGGACATTTACCTTCTGGCTTACCGACTTCTATGTTTCCACAAACAGGACAAAGATAAAATTCAGTATCTGTTAAATCTTTTCCCGCTTCGACTGCGACCAGTGCAAGTTTATACAACTGAGCGTGAACCTCTTCGGCATCTAAAGCATACTTAAACATTCTTTTTGCTTTATGATTATCTGATTCGGCTTTTTCAAGCATTGGCGGATACATTTCCGTATACTCATAAGTTTCACCAGCAATTGCGGCTTTCAGATTTTCAATCGTAGAACCTATACCATCTAATGAATTCAGATGTCCTTCAGCGTGTATTCTTTCTGCTTCAGCTGCAGTTTTAAATAGTTTTGCGATATTCGGGAAACCTTCTTTTTCGGCTTTTTTAGCGAAGGCACGGTACTTTTGATTTGCCTGGCTCTCACCTGACAGGGCTGTATACAAATTATCGGTTGTTGTCGGCATGCTTTTTCTCTCCTGATTACAATAAATTTTGTAGAATAAAATTCGATTTAATTTACAAATCAAAATTATAAAACAATTATTAAATATAAAATTATAAGACAATCATCTATTAATAGACTTGAATCTCAACGAGTATATTAAATAATCCAATTATAGCTACATTCGAAGATTGTTCGGTAATTCAATTCCAGTTGTCTATTTTAACATCATTTGGAGATGGTTTACCATTACCTGTTTCAACGAGTTCTTTAAGACTCAGCATGAACACTGCCCACTTCATGCTACAATGGAAAGTGAACTCCACCAGCTCACGCCAGTTCTTGTGAGAGAAAAGAACTATAGTATAATCATCTTCCTTTGAAAGTGTGAATACAACATCAGTTCCTATCCATTCTTTCGGTCCCGATGTAAATCGCCAATGTACTTTTTTGTCCGGATCCAATTCGATCACATCAAAATTCATGCTGCCTATTTCTTTTCCGTCGTGAGATAGAAACCGGACATCAATATTTCCTCCAGATTTTGAAACTCCTGTTGTTTGTTTTGTCCACCAGCCAGCAATACCTTTGATCGTAGATAATGCCGCATAGACCCTCGAGACAGGGGCTTTAATACCCACTCTATGATTTATTTCTACCATTTTTTCTCCTTTGATTTAAGTTTTTAAATTTTGACACTTAATTATAAACTTTTTTTTCTACGAACAGTAGCAATAGCTTTTAATCTGGCCTCTTTTTACATTATCCATGTCCACTTTACCATCTTTTCCTTGTCTCTATTCTGAATTTCCTTTAAATTTATCTATATAAATACTTAGTTTGACGGGATTATGAACAAAATCTGCTTCTATCAGGGACCTGCAAGATACCTAAGGAATTATAAATATTAAATTGATTCTATCAAAAGACGAATATTGTTTTTAACTGAAGGGAAAATACACACGGATATGAAAATACAACTTGTAATTCTTACAGTTTTACTTACAACGATTTTTGTAAATGCACAAAGTACAACGGAACCTTTTAAGATCACTAAGGAAGAGTTACTTAAGAATGTTAAAATTCTTTCATCAGCAGAATTTCAGGGAAGATTATCCGGCAGTGAAGGATACGACAAAGCTGCACAATTTGCAGCGGAAAAGTTTTTCGAGCTTGGATTAAAACCCGCCGGAGATGAAAAATATTTTCAATATTTTAATGTAGAATACAACCAGATTGATACACCTGCTGTCTTTAAAACCATTTTCAGAGCAGATACACTTAATTATGGGATAGGAAGGGATTTCGTTTTGCGTGGATTTACAGGATCAAACAGTTTTACACTACCTGTTGTTTTTTGCGGTTATGGAATTTCACGTCCCGATTTAAATTACGATGATTTTGCGGGTATCGATGTTAAGGATAAAATCGTTATGGTGTTTAAGTCGAATCCATCATGGAAAATAAATGATAAAGAATGGGATAATAATTATCCAAGGGAAAAATCTCTTGTTGCAAAAAATCATGGTGCTAAAGGTATTCTGTTTGTCTCGCTTCCCAATGATAAAGAACCACAGCCGCTGATTGGAAGTGAACTGCACGGTGAAGGTGAACAACCGATCGATTTTCCGCAGCTTCATATTTCTTTAGATGTGGCAAATAAACTATTACGCGAAACAGGATATACAATAAGCAATTGCCAAAAAATGATTGATGAAAGCAAAGAACCTTTATCATTGAATCTGGCAGCAAAAGCAATTATTGAAGTGCATGCCCGTTACGAAAAAAATGCCCGAACCATGAATGTTGTGGGAATGATTGAAGGCTGTGATCCGGAGTATAAAAACCAATTTGTAATTGTGGGTGCACATCTGGATCATGTTGGTACTCAGGCAGGATTATTATTTCCCGGCGCAAACGATAATGCCTCAGGTTCGGTGGGTGTTTTAGAAATTGCAGAATCATTTACAAGGAACGGAATAAAACCGAAGCGTTCTGTTATTTTTGTTTTATTTTCAAGTGAAGAGCAGGGATTAAACGGTGCGAAGCATTTCGTGGAAAGCTGGAAACAGGATTATAAAAATATAACCGCAATGTTAAACCTTGATTGTATAGGATATGGTGACAGCATTCAGGTTGGCAATGGTAAAAGTGCCCCAATACTCTGGCAAATAGCAAGACAAATTGATGAAGAAGGTATTAACTTAATGGTCAGCAGAACCTGGAGCGGTGGCGGTGCAGATGCAACACCTTTTCATGAAAATGGAATCCCTTGTTTATACTTTGCAACGACAAACAGCTATGTTAATCTTCATCTTCCATCGGATAAAGTGGAAACACTAAATCCAATTTTATATGAAAAAATCGTATTTCTTGCATATCTGACAACACTAGAAATTGCGAATGGGAATTATGAAAGAGAACAAGTAATTAATTAAATCAAAATATATACGGTCCGGAGGGGTGATAAAAATATAATACAAATCCTGAAAAAATCTATTCTGATTTTTGTTTTCACAATCAACCGGAATTTGTTCTATGAAAATAATAAATAATGTCCATCTGATTATCGTCTTTTTCTCCCAAATTTTGCTGATTGTGAAATTTTTAATTATAAATTAAAATGTTATGTTTGAAGACAAAAAATTTGACTGATTTTTCAGCTATGGAGAGGTGGGTGAGTGGCTGAAACCAACGGTTTGCTAAACCGTCCTACGTGTTAAAAGCGTAGCCCGGGTTCGAATCCCGGCCTCTCCGCAAAACAAGAAATGTCCCTGACAAAAGTCAGGGCTTTTTTATATTCGACACATTGAAAAACCATTTTCATTTGGGTGGCTGAAAATAACGGCAATATCGAAAAATGATTCCCAGTATATTTCTTTTGGCATTTCGCTTTCTTGTATCGGAGGTCAAAAAATTACGGACAAGACGTAATTTTTTATTGGACAAAAAGAACATTATTTGTTAGGTTTTAATAAATAATAATTTATTGAGTGTTCATTTAATTTTGTTACCACACTTAAATTTTGAAAGTGGGTTTAATGTCATTTCCTCAACAGGATAAAATTTTTATCTCTTATAAATTACTTGCCGTTTTTATAATCCGGATTAACTTTAACAATTGGGGAGAATTAGAAAAATGACACTTCTAAATGAGTATGAAAAACCTTCAAAACTTCATTTTGAAATCCTAATGATGAGCTGGGCTGGCTGGGTATTTGATTTTTATGATTTAATTTTATTCTCTTTTCTTTTAATACCAATAGGCCAGGAGCTCCATCTTTCAAATATCGGGCTTTCTTATGTTCTGGGTGCTTCCCTTGCCGCAACCGCACTCGGAGGCGTGATCTTTGGAATTCTATCCGACAGGTATGGAAGGAAGAACGTTCTGCAATGGACTATACTTACTTACAGCGTCGGCACCTTTCTTTGCGGTTTCTCTTTCTCGATTGAAGTATTGCTGATTTTCAGAATCATTACCGGACTCGGTGTCGGTGGCGAATGGGCAACCGGTCAGACTTATGTCGGAGAATCTTTTCCTCCAAAAGTTCGCGGAAGATATGGGGCTGTAATGCAGACGGGTGCTCCTTTCGGCATTGTGCTTGCATCAATTGTGGGCGGTTTTCTTGCTCCCGAAATTGGTTGGAGATTGTGTTTTTTCCTCTCTATCCTTCCTGCTCTGCTTGTAGTCTTTATCAGGAAACGACTTCCGGAATCTGATGTATGGCTTGCAAGGGAAAAGTTAGCTCGTGAAGATAAATCAGAAAATGAAAACATTTTGACTAAAACACAGAGCAAATTCCTCCAGTTGTTTTCTTCAGCACACAGAAAAATGTTTTCAAAGTCACTTATACTCGCAATATTTGATATGTCGGCTTATTGGTTTACCTATAGCTGGCTGCCGGGGTATCTCCATCAACAGAGGCATTTCACGATGACAAAATCAGCATCGTGGATGCTCGTTACACAGGCGGGCGGATTAATCGGATATCTGACCTTCGGAATGATGGCCGATAAGATCGGACGGAGACCAGCGTATTCATTCTATTCACTTATTATGGCAATCGGTCTGATAATGATTACAATAATGTGGGATACGGTTGTTGTTTACCCTGCTCTGATACTAGCATTCATGCTGCTCGTTGGATTCGGAACAGGAATGTTCAGCGGCTATGGACCTTTGTTTGCTGAGCTGTTCCCTACTTCAATCAGAAACACGGCCATGGGTTCAGCTTTCAATCTAGCCCGGGGTGTTCAATTTTTTACTCCGGTCATAATTGCATTGATTGCTGAAAAATATGGACTTGGAGGCGGTATCTCACTGGCTGCATTGTTTGCAATATTAACCGGCATTTGGATATGGGTATTCCCTGAAACAAAAGGGAGAAAACTTGAAATCTGATTCCGGATAAAGATCAAAGGTTGATTATTAAAAAGATTAAAGGAGAATTATGAAAAAAACTTTATTATTAATCAGCATTTTTCTTTATCAAATAAGCTGATAGACAGCAAAAATTTCAAAAAGTTTTTTTGTTTCAGGATTGATAAACAGGGACCATAATTTTCAATCTCAGCATTTGAGATTATCCATAAATTCTTGTTGTTAGTACCATTTTTTTACTTTATTTTTAAATAGTTCTTTTAAATGCCCAAGGAGAAAACTAATATTTCCCTGCCAAATTAAATCCAGGTATTTCAGAGGAGAGTGAAAATGAGTAATAAACTTTACTTTCTGGTTCTTTCTGTTTTTGTATTTGTTTATACCGGTTATGCACAGTGGATTCCGCTAGACAGAACTTCCATACCCGGTTCCAAACCAAATGTACAACTCATAAGTGACAGTCCTTCCGAAACAATAATTAAAATAAACCTTCCCGGTTTCTATATCAAAGAATTTTCATCTGAGGGAAAAACTTATCAGAGAATAGATATAGGTGATGAGAGTATCTCGTCTCAAACAGGATATCCCGACCTGCCGGGAATTGCAAAAGTGCTTGCAATTCCTGATAATGGTACTGCAGAGGTTGAAATAATAGAAACCGGATCAGTTCAAAAAATAACCGGAATAAGTATACCACCCGTAAGGGAAAGCTGGATAGAAGGAAAACCCGAGACACCTTATATTGAAAATGCCGGATGTTATAGTTCGGAAAGAATTTATCCGGAAAAATTATCCTCTATAGAAGATCCTGCAGTGTTCAGGGATTTCAGAATTGCAAGAGTTTCTGTATTCCCAATAAGATATATACCAGCACGTCATGAGATTGAGGCGATATCTTCAATTACTATACGCGTAAGATACATTTCCGGAATTGGTTTAAATCCTAAGACCACTCCCCACCGACCTATTGCACCTTCATTCGCTAAACTATACAGGAGTTTTATTTTTAACTATAACGAGGTACTGCAAAGAGATTACGGCGGAAGAGAAACAGGTGAGGATTTAATGTTATGCATAACACCCGATAATTTTTATAATGCTTTTATGCCTTATGCCGATTGGAAACAGAAAAGCGGAACTTTGATGCACGTGACCAAATTCAGTGAAATCGGAGCTAACGCCAGTGATCCAACAATAATTAAAAACTTTATTCTTGGTGCTTATCAAAACTGGACTACTCCTCCCACTCACGTTTTAATCATTGGTGACGAGGGTTATGCTCCAGTTCAGTATGTATATTATGACTGGACTTTCGTAAATGAGGATTATTTTGTTGAACTCGCCGGAGATGATTATTTCCCTGAATTAATGATCGGACGTTTTACAAATCAGACAGTAAATGGACTTCAGATAATCGTCAATAAAGACATTAATTATGAAAGATTTCCATACGTTGAAGATGAAAGCTGGTATAAAAGGGCAACGGTATGTTCTAATAATGCTTATCCCTCCCAGGTTGAGACAAAAAGAATTACCGCTGAAATAATGGAGCAATTTGGAAATTTTAATGTCGACACTTTGATGAGTGACGGCACCTGGTCGGGATCAGGCTGTTCAATGGATTTAAGTGATATACTGACAACAATTAACAATGGCATATCTTACTTAAACTACAGAGGTGAGGGATGGTCGGATGGATGGCATGCTAACTGTTATTATTTCAGTACCTCTGATGTCAATAATCTTAATAATGGGGCAAAGCTTCCTTTTATTACCAGCATCGGTTGTGGAGTAGCAATGTTCGTAGGGGGAGAAAGTTTTGGTGAAAAATGGCTTGAATTAGGAACAACTACTGCAGCGCGAGGTGGTTGTGCTTTTCTTGGCCCTACTTCAAATACTCATACAATATATAATGATGCCATCGATAAAGGAATCTATATGGGAATGTTCCAGGAAGGAATGGATAGTCCCGGCGAAGCTATGATGAGAGGCAAGTTATATATGTATGAAGTATTTGGAAATGTTTACAGAGTGGAATATCATTACAGAATCTATTGTGAGATAGGTGATCCAAGTCTGCATATCTGGAAAAACGTACCTAGGGGGGTAGCCGTAAACTATCCTCAAACCATTCCTGTTGGATACAGTCAATCGGAAGTTACCGTTACCAGTTCGCTCACTGGCCCTGTCCGTGATGCCCGTGTATGCATCTCCGGGGAAAATGTTAATGTTGTAGCCAATACTGATATTAACGGTATAGCAATTCTTGAAGTGAATGCTCCCGCAGAAGACACTTTACATATCACTGTCTGCGGCGGAAATGTTTATCCATTTGAAGGATCAATCGTTGTAGTGCCTGCGATAGAAAATGTTGCTCCGCTTCCTGATCCGGCAGTTACTGATACCGATGGAGATAATGACGGACTGATAGATCCAAATGAAAACTGTACAATTACATTTTCATTAAAAAATTGGGGAAATACTACATCGAATAATGTAACAGGAGAATTATCATTACCGGATTCTGTTACTTATGTGAATATTGTTACAACTGAACCGATCAGCTATGGGAACATAGCACCCGGCGACTCAGTACAGGGAACTCCATTTCAGTTTTTTATTCATCCCGATTGCCCGGTAGGGTTCGAGATTCCTTTCAAACTCCATATAACAAGTTCATTATCATCATGGGATTATTATATTACAGAAGTTGTCCATGGATGTGATCTGAACTTTACTGAATTTGTAATAGATGATTCCGGAAATTTATTGCACAATTTCAGAATGGATCCAGGTGAGACGGTAAGTGTTATATTGAATATACAAAATACGGGTGATGATACAGCCCCTGATATTAAAGGAGTTTTAAGCAGTTCTGATCAATACATAACTGTACTGGATTCTGTAGGAAACTTTGAATCATTATTGCCGGATAGTTCCACCACAAATGAGTCTGATGTATTTATAGTAAAAGTCAGTAATAATTGTCCCCTTCAATATAATGCGTCCTATAATATCAGGCTCTCCACTCAAAACGGAAATTATCCTTATGTAAATGACCAGACTTTTGTAATTCCCGTAGCGATGCCGACAAAATCTGATCCAACAGGACCGGATTCCGGCGGATATTATGCTTTTTCCATGGATGATACTTTATATCAGCAGGCTCCTGTTTATAACTGGATTGATATTACTGGTAATGGAACACGTATAACAATACCAGCCGATAAAAGTGATTATACAAAAACAGTAGATCTGCCGTTTACCTTTAAATATTATTCAAACGATTACAACCAGATCAGAATAAGTACTGATGGGTGGATTGCTTTTGGCAGCGGAACCCAGACAAACAGTGTTAATCATGCGCTCCCTTACGAGGATGCAGTAAATAATATGGCAGCGGCATTCTGGGATGATCTTTATTCACTGGATCAGGGAGAAACCGGAAAGCTTTATTACTATAATGATGCTGCAAACAATCGCTTTATAATAACCTGGGATCAAATTGGACATGTTTTAGATTATACCGACAGAGAGACGTTTCAAATTATCCTTTTAGATCCGGGATTTTATCCTACTACCACAGGCGATGGTGAAATAATTATGCAGTATAAACAAGTCGAGGAACCTGGAAGCTGTACGGTTGGTATTGAGAACGGTGCTCAGGATATTGGTTTAACATATCATTTTGATGATTTATATGATGTTACAGCCACTGAAATTCAGGATTTATTTGCAATTAAATTTACAACTATGTCACCTCAGATTGTTTCTGTTAATGGGGATAATAAAGAAAATATTATTCCGAATAAGTATTCACTTGCACAAAATTATCCAAATCCATTTAATCCATCTACAAGGATAAGATATACATTACCGGATGCTGGACATGTTACACTCAAGATCTACCGAATAGATGGACAACTTGTAAAAACTATACAAGATGATTTCCAGCCTGCAGGCGTATACGAAAAAGTCTGGGATGGCAGGAATGAGCATGGAACAATAGTAAGCTCAGGTGTTTATTTCTACAGGCTGGCTTCAAATGATTTTGTTCAGGTTAAGAAAATGATTCTTCTTAAATAATTGCAGAGCAAGGAATATAGATTAATGCGGGGAAATTTACCCGGGGGATTAATCGGACAAAAATTGTACATCACGGGGAAAAGCTTCTTTAACAAAAAAGGCTTATAGCGATGTATGTATTTTTTGTTCTATCGATTCTTTTCATCATTGGTTCGATCTATGGAGTTGTTGAATATTTGCTCCATCAAAAAAGGATCTATTCGATTCCTATCAGGATA
>DATICR010000002.1:0-5516 GCA_035456745.1 Ignavibacteriaceae bacterium | reverse complement strand
AAAATCATTTTTTTTCATTTTCAACTGCAGGAATAATTATTAAAAATCTGAATGCCCATTTTCTCTTTATAATAAAGTTCTTAATACCCGCATCAGTGAATAAATTTACCAGCTCTTTTTTCGTAAAAGCCCGTTTTACGGACATAGGGGCATCAAATTTTACAAATTCACTTCCGGAAAAAACCGAAGTCAAAAGCCATATACCAATTAAAGCAAAAATATTTCTCCTGAGTTCATTGATGATAATACCTTTTTTCACCACAGGCATAAAACCGTTTAATAACCTGATTATTTCATTCTCATTTAAATGATGAATGAAAAGCGATGAATGAATCAAATCAAATGAATTCTTTTTAAATGGAAATTTCAGAGCATCAGCACATATGATCTTATTGTTCCCGCTTTTCTGTTTTTGATAACGGCAGGCATATATGCTTAAATCCATAGAATAAATATTCAGACTTCGGGTGGCATTATTTAAATCATATAAAATATCCGAAGCTCCTCCTCCGGCATCAAGAATTTTCAGTTTACTATCCAGATTACTAAAATATTTTATTCCGGATCTGGTAACTGAAATTCCCCCGAGGAATTTATTTATTATATGTAGCTCTTTATATGCTTTATCTATCCTTGCATCATTTATTGAAGTATCATCCATCAATTCTTTATGATAACTTCTTTTAAGCAGCATTATGCCCCCGTGAATATGGCAGCTTCCATTGTCAATCCGGGACCAAATGCAACTGCGCAGCATAATTCATCTTTACGGATATTACGGGATTCAAGAAGCTCTTTTATGACAAACAATATCGAAGCGGATGAAAGATTTCCGTATTTGCGCAGCACAGTTCTTGAGGCAGACATCTGATCGTCTGTCAGGTCTAATCCATTCTGAAGTGAATCGAGGATAGCCCTTCCTCCGGGATGAAGTGCCCAGTGCTTTATATCCCTGTAGTTGATTTTGTGTTCATCTAATATTTTTTTTAGTGCGGGAGATGCTTCATTTAATATAATCTTGGGAAGTTCAGAGGAAAGGATCATTTCAAATCCATAATTACCAATCTTCCATCCCATATACCGCGATGAATCGTTGAACAAGATTGAATCGGTGTAAATTAAGTTTAACTTTATTTTTTCCCTGTACTTATTGGAATTGGAAAGTAAAGCAGCGCCGCACCCATCTGCAAAAACCATATTGGCGAGGATGTTGTCTCTGGTGGGTTCGGTCTGAAGATGCAGACTGCAGAGTTCAACCGACACAAGCAGTACATTTGTATCCTGTCCTGAATTCATTGTCTCAAGAATTGAATTGAATCCGATTATTGAGGCGGCGCAGCCCATAAATCCGATATTTGTTCTTTTAATGTTTAATGGAAATCCGAATTCATTTATGAGAAAATAATCAAGACCGGGAGCAAAAAATCCTGTACAACTGATAGTAATTATTTTATTTAATTCATCCGGAATGAATCCTGTCCTGTTCAGTAATTTCCCTACAGCATCCCGCGATAAGGACTTTGACCATTTTTCATACTCATCCATTCTTTGCTTTGTGTCGGGAGAGACATAATTACCATTGCTTGAATAAAACTTATTCCGTGTTGTCTCTTCTCCATCAGGGATTACAATATATCTTTCATCTATTCCTGAATGTGCGGCAGCCATGTCTATAAGTCTTCCGGCAGCATTACTTCCGGTCATCCTTTTTTTCAATTCAGAAGCAGCAAGCTGCTGTGAAACTTTATATGGAGGTGATGCTGTAGCGATATCTATTAACATTCTTTTATTTCAGAATTTGATAATGTATAAAATAGCTATAATTAATTAGTATAATTCTGACCGGGAACAGGACGTGAAAGTTCTCAGGATTGCATCCTATTCTTTCTTAGTCACTCAAAAATTTCTCAACGGAATTATAAATTTACGTAATGATTAATTAAGTTTTTTTACATACTTTGGTGCTCTGCTGATGCAGCCGGGGACAAAAATCTTTTTTTTATAAACGACTCTGCCATGGACACAAAAGGAGGCATTCTCTGTGTACTTAAAAATGAGTCGCTCAGACGACGACTTTGTGCAACTAATTCAAAGAATTAATCTCTTTTCTGGGCTGTCACGATCCGCTTCAATTTTTAAATCCGAACCGTGACAGCAATTTTAACGTTTATTTTCTAAAAAACTTTTCCATTTTGCGCAGAATTTAGGAACTAAAGAAATAATCTACAAAGCTTCCACGTTCAGCAATAACGGGAGGATTTCTTTCTATTTATTTTCCAGCCATATAATTCTTAAATTTGCGATATCTTTTATACAAATTAGGGAAAGACGATGTCTGTAGTATTAAATGGTTCGGGACTTACTATTGAGAAACTGGTAAGGATAGCCCGCCTTAATGAAAAAGTAGAACTGGATCCTGATTCACTAGAGAAAATAAAAGTATGCCGTAAAATGCTTGAAGATAAACTCCAGGCAAAAGAAATAATGTATGGGACAAATACGGGAATTGGAGAATTTTCAGAAATTGTGCTGAATGATGAACAGGTTAAGGAATTCCAGAAATATCTTATATATAATCATTCCGCCGGAATTGGAGACCCCGCTCCTATTGAGTACGTACGCGGCGCAATTGCAGGCAGAATAAATGTGCATGCACATGGCAACTCGGCCTGCCGGCCAGAAATTACACTTACACTTATCGAAATGCTTAACAAGGGGGTAACTCCTGTTGTATGTCAGAAGGGTTCTGTAGGCGCCTGCGGTGATCTTGCCCCAATGTCCCAAGTAGCACTTTTAATGATGGGTGAAGGTGAAGCATATTATAAAGGAGAAAGACTGCCGGGCAAAGAGGCATTTAAAAAAGCAGGGATAAAGATTCCCGGCTTGCAGGCACGCGACGGACTTGCCACGATCAATGGTTCCAATTTACTGACATCGATGGGCGCTATTCATCTCTATGATATCAACCGCTGGCTGAAGCAGGCGGAAATTGCCGCTTCGATGTCGCTTGAAGCTCTGCTTGCCAATTTAAAACCTTACGATGAACGTCTCCATAAGCTTCGCGGATTTTCCGGAGCAGTAAGAAGTGCAAGAGCTATAATGAAATGTATTAAGGGAGGCGATCTTCAGACAGGGAAACTGAAAAGTAAAGTACAGGATGCTTACTCAATGAGATCAACTCCGCAGGTTATCGGAGCCGCTCATGATGCAGTTGCCTATGCCCGGTCGCAGGTTGAAATTGAACTGAACGGAGTAGGTGATAATCCGATTTTTATACCTGAAGACAGGCTTACACTTACCGGCGCCAATTTCCAGGGTACGCCCGTATCACTTCCAATGGATATGGTTGGTGCAGCAGTCACAATGATTTCGGTACTTTCAGAGAGAAGGCTAAACAGGCTGCTCAATCCTGCTTTGAGTGTGGGACTGCCGTCATTTCTTACGAAAGGCGCAGGGATGTACTCCGGTATGATGCTGAGTCAGTATACGGCAGATTCATTGATTGTTGAACAGAGAATACTATCCACTCCCGCATCGATTCAGTCTATTCCGGCTGCTGCCGATCAGGAGGACTTTGTGTCGATGGGAATGAACACTTCAATCAAAAATGCTCAGATACTTGATAATGCTAACGGCGTACTTGGTATTGAATTTATGGCTGCGGCTCAGGCACTTGATTTCCGTGAACATAAACCCGGCTGGGGAGTTGCGAAAGCAAAAGAGATTGTAAGAAAATATGTTAATCACCTGGATATTGATCGTCCCCTATATCCCGATCATACCAAAATGAAAGAAGTGGTAAAGTCCTGCGAAATATTGGAGGAAGTTGAGAAGGAAGTGGGAAGCCTGGAATAAGTAGTAAATTACCATTGATATTCTTAACGTGCTTTGCGACTTTGCGTTAGAATTTTTGGCGTCTTTAATCAGTGAAGGAATTACATAATGGAAATCATTTTCTTAATTACCGGTTTAATAATCGGATTTCTTATCGGCTGGCTGATTCTCAAAGCGAAATATTCCGGTATCTCATCAGAGGATGCGGAAAGTTTAAACAATCAATTAAACCTGCTTCAATCAGAAAAGGCCAGGGCAGAAGAACGCAGTAAAATGCTTTTGGAAAATAAAAATGATCTTGAGGCCAGACTTAATTCCGAACAGCTGAAAGTTCTTAATCTGAACTCTGAATTATCCTCTCTTAAATCAGATTATTCTAATCTTCAGACCAGGCTTTCTGAACAAAAAGATGAAATAGAAAATCTTCAAAAGAAATTTACGGCGGAATTTGAAAACCTTGCCAATAAAATATTTGAAGAAAAGGGGAAAAGTTTTTCGGAACAGAATAAAGAAAAACTCGGAGAAATATTGAATCCTCTTAAAGAAAAGATTTCCGAATTTGAAAAGAAAGTGGAGGAGAGCAGCAAAGAAAGCATTAAAGGGCATGCATCATTAAAAGAGCAGCTTTCAATGTTAAAAGAATTGAATCAACAGGTTACACAGGAAGCAAAGAATTTAACTGAGGCTTTGAAAGGACAGAGTAAAACCCGGGGTAACTGGGGTGAATTTATCCTTGAGAGCCTGCTGGAAAAATCAGGTCTGGTAAAGGATCGTGAGTACACTGTGCAGGAAAGCTTTACTTCAGAATCAGGCAGAAGATTACAGCCCGATGTTATAATATGGCTGCCGGAAAATAAAAATCTTGTTATAGATTCAAAGGTATCGCTTATCGGTTATGAAAAATATGTTTCAGGTGAAGATGAAATAGAAAAGCAGGCCGGGTTGAAAGATCATATCAGTTCAATCAGATCGCATATCAAAAACTTAAGCGGAAAGAATTATCAGAATCTTTATCAGCTTGAAAGTCTTGATTTTGTACTGATGTTTATGCCTGTAGAACCGGCTTTTGCACTGGCTGTTCAATATGATCCTTCTTTATTCAATGATGCATTTGAAATGAATATTGTAATTGTCAGTCCTTCCACTCTGCTTGCAACATTAAGAACAATAGCAAGCATATGGCGGCAGGAAAATCAGAATAGAAATGCACTTGAAATTGCACGACAGAGCGGGGCTCTATACGACAAGTTTGTTGGTTTCGTTGATGATCTTATTAACATTGGTAAAAAGATAGATGATTCCAAAAGCTGCTATGCAGAAGCAATGAAAAAGCTGTTTGAGGGAAGCGGTAATCTTGTAAGGCGTGCTGAAAAAATAAAAGAACTTGGGGCAAAAACCACAAAGAATCTGCCTAAACCGGTTCTTGACAGAGCTGACGGCGAAGATGACATTCTCCTGATTGATTAAATATATAAAGTTGATTTTATCCTCTGAAATCAGTGTTTATTTTTAATAATTGATCCCATTACTTCTGGCACAGTTTTATATTATCCTGTTTTGAAATAATCTCTGATTGGGATTATGCGAATATTGGATTAACAATATTAATCTGAGAGGCGTACTATGATAATAACTCAACCGAAATCCCGGGAGGATTTCGAACGTTATTACGATTTAAGATG
>DATICR010000001.1:0-17122 GCA_035456745.1 Ignavibacteriaceae bacterium | reverse complement strand
GCCTGTGAACTTAATGCATCCATCTTCTGAGCCAGTGTAGTTCTGGGAATCATATCCATTGAAATTACATCTATACCTTTAGCGGCACATTGTTTCGCCAGTTCCGGATAGTTAAGCGGATAAATAAATGTTATCAGTAATGTCCCCTCTTTCATTAAATCAGTCTCCTGTCTTTTGAGAACAGGATGCTCAACCGGTCGCTGAACCTTAAAGATAATATCCGAAGAAGAATATAGATCAGTTACATTGTCGATAATTTTGGCGCCTGCAGATGTATATTTTTCATCCGTGAAACCTGCATTTAAACCTGCATCCTTTTCAATAAGGATTTCAAATCCTGCTTTTATCAGTTTAGGGACAACATCGGGAACAGTTGCAACCCGATTCTCCCCGGGAAATACTTCCTTTGGAATTCCTATGATCAAATTAAGTCTCCTATATAAAGTTCGATATTAGATAGCCAAAACTAAATGGTTTGGAGACGAAATTCAAACTGAATTCAGGGTGGTTTGATCCCGGCAAAATAATTTTCTGTAATTGACAAATGACTATTTAATGATCACAAATTATCAACAAATGACAATAAATGACTATGAATGACTTTAAATTATCGTAAAAGGGGTTGTTCGTGGGTGAGGCAGTGAATTGTTCCTAATCCCCAGACAAGGTCCACTGAATGAATACCGATTACAGGTCTGTCGGTTATCAGCTCAGAGATAATACCGAGAGCAATACGGTCGTTAGGATCATTAAATGTAGGGACAAGTACCGCAAAATTCGAAATGTAGAAATTTGCATAGCTGGCAGGTAACCGTTCGCCTTTGAAGATTTCAGGAGAAGGTAACGGAAGCGGTACAACATTTAGTGAGGAGCCATCTTCAAGTCTTGCTCCCATAAGTCTTTCCTCATTCTCCTTCAGGTTGAAATAATTCTCATCGGATTTATTATTTTCCTGAACGAGAACTACGGTATTTTTATTAACGAAACGGCAAAGATCGTCCGTATGTCCGTGAGTATCATCTCCGGCAATTCCTTTCCCAAGCCATATAGTATTTGTTACTCCGAGATATGTCCTGAAGATTTCTTCATAATCACTTTTTGTAAAACCCGGATTTCTTATCTGAAGTTTATCATCCAGTAAGCATTCCTCGGTAGTAATAAGCGTGCCGTTTCCATTGGTATCTATACTTCCCCCTTCCAGGACAATGTGTCTTTCTTTATATTCCGCAATAATTTTTTGAATCTTCAGTTTTTCAGAAATATATCCTGGAAACTTTTCATCCTTTTTGTAATTCTTATATTTCGCCCAACCATTAAACCGGAAATGTACTGTAGTTAAATCATTATTGCCGGATGTTACAAAGGCTGGACATATATCTCTCATCCAACCGCGGTTTGTTTTTAATTTATAGAATTCAATTTTATTTAAATCGACATTTATCTGCCTCAGGATTTTCTCAGCTTTCGTCTGATGATCTTTGTCTTCAATAATTATTCTTACTTTTTCTCCGCGGGAAATGTTTTTTACTATTTCACCATAAACCCAGGGAATAGGTCCGAATTTGCCCGGCCAGTCTTTTTTATTGTGAGGCCATCCCAGCCAGGTTGCTGCATGAGGTTCCCATTCTGCCGGAAATCTGTAATTTCTATCCCGCACCTTTGAGGTCTGATCTTTTAATGTTTTTCTTTTGACGTTCATTTTTTGGGATTTGACTTTTTTCAATCCAGAAACCTCTGATCTATCCCTACATACGAATCGATTCTCCTGTCCCTGAGGAAAGGCCAGTTCCTTCTTATATATTCAATCCTTGCAGTATCGACTTCCGCCAATAAAATCTCCTCTTTGTCTGCAGATGCTTCTGCAATTACTATCCCCTGTGGATCTGCTACAAAAGATGAACCCCAGAATTCTATTCCTGCGGATTTACTGTCAACTTTTTCTAGTCCCACCCTGTTTACAGCAGCCACATAAATGCCATTGGCAATTGCATGCCCTCTCTGTATTGTTCGCCACGAATCAAATTGCGGCTGTCCATGTTTCTTTTTTTCGTGAGGATGCCATCCAATGGCGGTCGGATAGAAAATAACACTGGCACCTTTTAATGCGGTCAGTCTAGCACTTTCAGGGTACCATTGATCCCAGCAAACCAGCGTTCCGATGTTTCCATACTTAGTATTAAACGACTTATATCCCAGGTCGCCGGGAGTAAAATAAAACTTCTCATAATAAGCGGGATCGTCAGGAATATGCATCTTACGGTAACGGCCTGCTATCTCACCTTCCGAATCAATCAATGCAATTGTATTATGATAAACTCCCTGTGCTCTTTTTTCGAAAAGTGAGGCGACGACAACTATCTTATTTTTCTTTGCTACTTTACTTAATGCATTAGTAGAGGGACCGGGAATGGTTTCGGCGAGATTAAAATTTTTAATATCCTCTTTCTGACATAAATATCTTGACCTGAATAATTCAGGGAGACAGACAACCTGTGCTCCCTTTCGTGCAGCCTTATTTATCAGGTCCACTGCTTTTTTCAGATTATCTTCCGGATCTGACGTCATAGACATTTGAATCAGGCCGATTGTAAATCTGGACGGAACTTTTGTTTTTGATTTCATAAATCAATTTCAAACTGTGAAAAAAAATTATTCATTGCCGGAAATATTTTGCTCGGAAATCAATTTTCCGTCCTCAGAATACTCTTTACTTTTCGTAAGATTACCGTTTTTATAAGTTTCTATATACCAGAGTGGACCTGATTCCTTATAGATTTTTGTTTCTCCTTCAAGCATTCCTTCGTCATAATTTTGTTCTGACCATAGCGGTCCATTCTCATAATACAATTTCGTAAGTCCCTCTTTCTTTCCGTCCTTATAATTACTTTCAGATTTTAGCTTTCCATTTTGGTAATAGTTTTTAATTAATCCTTCTAACCTGCCATATTTATAAATCTTTTCAGCTTCAAGACTCCCATCCGGGTAAAATTCTTTTGCGGGTCCATCGGGATTTCCATCAGAATAATTATAGGTTCCCTTAAGAGTTCCCGTTTCATAGTACCAGTCGGTTTTGCCTTCCTGGGTGTCTTTAATATACGCTGCTTCTGCCTTTAATTTTCCATTATCATAATACTCACGGGAAATTCCTTCTCTTAAACCTTTTTGATAGAAGTAAACTGAATTGATGAATCCGTTCTCATAATATGTTTTTATGGTGTCCTCAAAAACGCCGTTCTTGTAATTTCCTTTTTCTCGCAATATACCGGAGGGGTAATATGTGGTGTAATTGCCGTTAAGCATATTGTCATCATAATTCAGGATTTCTTTCAATATCCCTGTTTCATAATAATTGCGGCAGATTCCTGTTTTCCTGCCATCCTTATAATTGATAACCTGCTTTAAGATACCTGTTTCGTAATAATAACGTGATTCACCATTCAGAATATTCTTGATGTAATTTTCAACCTGTCTTATTGTCCCGTCGGGATATTTCTGTAACACACTATCAGGTTTTTCCTGAGAAAATAATGGGACAATAGATATTAATAAAATAAAGACCAAAGATTTTTTACGAACCGATTGAAGAAACAAGTTTTCCTCCTTCATCATAAACCTTACTTGTTTGAAGAACACCATTTTGATAAAATTCTTCTTTTTGTAATTTCCCGTTTTTGAAATAATCATGTACCCAGCCATCAAGCTGTCCGTCAGTATAATGCTCATCTTTTTTTAGCGCACCGTTATCATAATAATAATATTTTGGACCCTGTGGATTGCCTTTAATGTAAATGCATTCGGATTCAAGAGTACCGACATCATAAAATGTTTTATATTCGCCTGTCTGTACATCATCCTTATAGTGTTTTACAAATTTAACATTACCGCTTTCATAATAACCGAGATATATCCCATTCATTTTATTGTTCTCATATCCAACTTCGGATTCAATAAACCCGCTTGGATAATAATTCCTGGTAATGCCGGTGCGGATTCCGTGAAGATAATCAATTGAAGATTTTTTTATTGCATTCTCATAATAAGTGAATGACCTGTCGTTCAAAGTATCATTTTCGTAATGATATTCTTCCATGAGAAAACCGTTATCATAATAATATTTTGCGAAATTTTCTTTTTTCCCGTCCTTATAGTATATCTCACTTTTCAATGAGCCATTAGGATAATACTGCCTGTCAGTGTTTTCTCTGGCTTCAATCTTTCCAAGATAATCGTAGCGAACCCTGTTTACAACTTCACCATTTTCATAAGTATCAACCACACGTATTTCACCCGCAGAATCGTAAATTTTTACTTCACCTATAATCTTATTGTTCTTGAAATATGCGTCTACTACTACCTTCCCGTTTTCACTATATACTTTTGTGGGTCCCTGAAGGATACCATTATTAAATGTTTTTTCAACTTCAACCTGACCTGATTTATAAAATGTTCTGGAGATGCCCTGGAGTAGTCCGATCGAATAATTCCACTGGCCCTGTAGCTCGCCTGATTTGTAATAAGTAGTAGTTATTCCGTCAAGTACTCCACGGTAGTAATGCTGCTTCGCCCACAATTCACCTGTTTCATAATACCAATAGGATGTATCTTCCTTGACGCCGTTTTTATAATTCCATTGAATACTTATTTTGCCGTCCTCAAAATACCACGTCTGCATTCCCTGTTCTTTGCCTTCAAAGTAATGCCAGTTTTTCCAGACTTTCCCATTAGGATAGTATTCAATGTAATCACCATGGAGCATTCCCTTCCAGTAGGTCCCTTCAGTTTTTATAGTTCCATCAGGGTAATAAGTTTTGCTTACATTTCCGGATGAATCCACCTGTGCTGAAACAAATGATGAAAAGGATATAAAGATAAGAATGTAGAAAAGAATAATACTTGTCGATTTCCGCATCAATCCGGGTCAATTCCTTAATAATTAAGTAAATAAATGTAAAATTAAAATTATTATTCAACAAGAAAAACGGATAAAGGATTGCACAAAGTAAAAATAATAAGATGACTTGGTGTCCCTTCGTGCCCTTAGAGGTGGTAGAGGATTCCGAAAATGATGAATGTATTAGTATGATCGGTTTCAATTTTCATTCACATATTGCAAAAGTATTTGATATATTTTCCTAATATTCCTATCTTTATACGTATTAATATTTCAAATGGGAGATTAGAATATACAAAGGGTTATTCTTAATCGGTATTTTTGTGAATTTACTTCCCGCTAATTATTTCAACTGATTAAATCTTTAAAAAAGGACTTAAAAAGGACCTAAAGAGGACTATAAAGGACTTAAAGAGGACTATCAGATAGCTTGTTGTATAGTAATTGCCTTTATGGTATCTATAGGTCCACTTTCAATCATTACCTGAATTTTGATTCATTAAGAGTATCCCGCTGAATATTCCGGAGGATTCATCTTATTAAATTGATATTCAATTAACATTAAGATATTTTAATTTTTTCATTTAAATTAAAGTATGCAGCAGCAGACTCCATTAATGGCTCAATATTATAAGGTAAAGGAAGCTAATCCTGATACAATACTTTTATTCAGGATAGGTGACTTTTTTGAAACTTTTGATGAGGATGCAAAAACTGCTTCGAAGGTACTCGGAATAACATTAACGAGAAGAGCAAACGGCGCTGCAGAAGACGTGCCGCTTGCAGGTTTTCCGCATCACGCAATAGATACATATCTGCCCAAACTTGTCCGTGCCGGCTACAGGGTAGCTGTGTGCGAGCAGGTGGAAAATCCACGATTTGCCAAAGGAATCGTTAAGCGTGAAGTGATTGAGGTAGTTACCCCCGGAGTTACTCTTTCAGATAAGCTGCTTGATCATAAAAAGAATAATTACCTTCTTTCAATTTTTCAGAAAGACAGCATCGCGGGTATTTCATTCTGCGATATTTCCACTGGAGAATTTTATTGTTTTGAAATTCCTTCATCTCAGATTCAGCAGCAGATTGAATCAATTTCTCCTTCAGAAGTACTCGTTCAGAAAAAGGATAAGGAATTTCTAGGTAATATTATTAATAAAATAAATTCAACTGTCAGAATTACAAAGCTTGATGATTGGATATTCAATTTTGAATATGCCAAAGATCTTCTGCTGATGCAGTTTAAAACTGTCAACCTTAAGGGTTTCGGTGTTGAGAGTCTTACAACAGGAATCATATCATGCGGAGCAATTCTCAATTATCTGCAGGAAACACAAAAAGCAAATCTTTCCCACCTGAATAAGGTTTCCGTTTATAATCCGTCGGAGTATATGGCACTTGACCATGCAACTAAAAGAAATCTTGAGATTACTTTTTCGATGCAGGACGGCGGACGTGAAGGATCTTTAATTTCGATTCTTGATAAGACACAGACGGCAATGGGCGGCAGACTTCTGAAAAAATGGATAACTGCTCCTCTTATTAAGCTGGAACCTATTCTGAAACGTCAGGAAAGTGTTGAGGATTTGCTCAGGAAAAAATCAGTAAGAAAGAAACTTACAAATGAACTGAAGGAAATTGGGGATCTTGAACGACTTATTTCTAAAATCTGCACGGGCAGGGCAAATCCGCGGGAAATAATTGCTCTTAAATCATCATTGAAGAAAATTCCTGCGATAAAGAAATTGCTTGAAGAATGTCAATCAAAATCGCTTATACAATTAAATGAAAATCTTTCACCTCTTGAAAAACTGGTTGAAAAAATAAATAATTCGATTGTTGATTCTCCCCCATTAAGTCTTGTTGACGGCGGTGTAATAAAAGCAGGATTCAGTGTCGAACTCGATGAGCTCCGCGATATTTCTATCCATGGAAAGGACTGGATAGCTAATCTGCAAAAAAGTGAAAGAGAAAGAACCGGTATTTCTTCTCTTAAGGTGAGTTATAATAGAGTTTTTGGCTATTATATTGAAGTAAGTAATGCTCATAAAGAAAAAATTCCGGATAATTATATCAGGAAACAGACACTTGTTAACTCGGAAAGATATATAACTCCGGATCTCAAAAATTATGAGGATAAGATCCTGAATGCCGAAGAAAAAATTTATGAACTGGAATCTCAATTGTTTAACGAAATCAGATTAACAGCTGCCGACGAAGCGGAAAATATTCAGGAGAATGCAAGGATGATTGCGATGCTCGACTGCCTCATAACATTTGCCGAATGCGCTGAGACATATAATTATGCCAGGCCGTTACTCGACGAAGGAGAACGGATAGAAATCGTTGATGGAAGACATCCGGTTGTTGAACAAATACTCCCTCCGGGAGAAAAATTCAGTCCGAATTCCTGCGTTCTTGATAACCGCGAAAACCAGATAATTATCCTCACCGGTCCAAATATGTCTGGTAAGTCTGTTTACCTGAGACAGCTTGGATTAATAGTACTGCTTGCACAAATCGGTTCTTATGTCCCGGCTAAAGAAGCGCATATAGGATTGATTGACAGGATTTTCACCAGGGTGGGAGCTAGCGATAATATATCCGCAGGTGAGAGTACTTTCCTCGTGGAAATGCAGGAGGCAGCAAACATACTTAATAATGCAACTTCAAAAAGTCTGATCCTTCTTGATGAAATAGGTAGAGGAACCAGTACATTTGACGGAATTTCTATTGCCTGGGCAATAACAGAATATCTCCACGAAAAACCAGAACTTTCAGCAAAAACTCTCTTTGCCACTCATTACCACGAATTAAATGAAATGGCAGAAATTTTTCCACGAATCAAAAATTATAAGGTTGAAGTTAGAGAATATGATGATAAAGTAATTTTTCTCCATAAAGTTAACCCAGGAGGAGCCGACCATAGTTATGGAATACAGGTTGCACAGATGGCAGGACTGCCGGTCTTCGTTACTAACCGCGCCAGGGAAGTTCTTCAAAATCTTGAAAGCAAAGAGCTGACTCCTTATGAAGAAAAAAAAGAAAAGCTGAAAAGAATGAAAGAGAGAGATGATTTACAAATAAACTTGTTTGAAGCAAAGGATGATAAATTGAGAAATGAAATTGATGAAATAGAAATTAATAGTCTTACACCCCTCGAAGCACTTAATAAACTGAGTGAATTAAAGAAAAAAGTTAAAGAGAGGCACTAATGAAACTAGTTCTGAATTTAGTGATTGTTATAACCGCTGTCTTATTATTTTCCTGCGGGAATAAGTATTCTCCCGAAATGCGGAAATATGTTGATGAAGTTAACAAATTCAGACAGGAGAAAGATAATTATATGAAAAATGATCCTGCCTCACCATTTAACCATGATTCCACAATACATTTTGCATCTTTAAAATATTATCCTGTCGATACAGATTTTGTTTTCAAAAGTAAGTTAAACGAGTATCCTGTGAAGGATACTATTATTGTGTATGGAACAAAGGGTGAACCGAGAAAAACGGTAAAGTATGGTTATGTAACTTTTGATTATAAAAATAATCTGTATAAAATAAATGTTTATAAAGGAACCTCCTCGGATGGTGAAGAATACTACAGTATATGGTTTACAGATAAGACAACAGGAGGAGATACTTATGGTGTGGGCAGATATATAGATTTTGATATAAACCCCGACAGTAATTATGTTTACACTATTGATTTTAACCTGGCTTATAATCCTTATTGCGCTTATAGTGCCAGGTATTCCTGTGCTATTCCGACCCGGGAGGATTATTTGAACCTTGCAATAACAGCAGGAGAGAAAAAATTTCATTAAGCTTAAGATGGAGTGCTGGTGGTAGTCGTACTTGATAAAAATGTTACTGAAGCTCAAATTGAAAATATCATAAGTCATCTTGAAGATTTTGGTTTTTCAATTCACAGGTCTACAGGTGATGGACAGATAGTATTGGGAGCAATAGGCGTACAGCCTGAATTTGATATCAGACGCGTGAAAATTATTGATGGGGTGGCTGATGTTTACCGCGTAACCGAACAATTCAGACTTGCAAGCAGAAGTTATAAAAAAGAGGACACTAAACTGAAAATTAAGAATATCGAAATTGGCGGAAATGAAATAATTGTTATTGCCGGTCCCTGTGCTGTGGAAAGCGAAAACCAGATTTTTAAACTGGCTGAAATAGTCTCTGAAGCCGGTGCAAAAGTTTTGCGCGGCGGAGCATTTAAACCGCGTACTTCTCCTTATTCCTTCCAGGGATTGGGTGAAGATGGATTAAAAATGATGCGGGCTGCCGCTGATAAGTATAACCTCCTTATGATAACTGAGGTTCTTGAAATAAACCTTATCCCGCTTATTGAAGAATATACCGATATATTTCAGGTCGGAGCAAGGAATATGCAGAATTTTTCCCTGCTTCGCGAAATTGGCAAAACCTCCAAACCTGTAATGCTTAAGAGAGGATTGGCTGCAACTATTGATGATTTGCTAATGTCGGCTGAATATGTCCTTGCAAACGGTAATGACCAGGTAATGCTGTGCGAAAGAGGTATCAGGACATTCGAAACAAATACTCGCAATACATTTGACCTGTCTGCTATTCCTGTTATTCATAAACGAAGCCACCTGCCTGTTGCTGCTGATCCATCGCACGCAACCGGATTAAGGGATAAGGTCATCCCGATGGCAAGAGCTGCGGTGGCAGCAGGATGTGATGCCCTGATGGTCGAGGTGCATCACGATCCGGAAAAGGCACTGTCCGATGGTCCCCAGGCTATCCTGCCTGAAGATTTCACCACTTTGATGAAACAGATCAGAACAATAGCTGAAGTAATCGGCAGAAAGATTTGCTGAATGAATCAGCTGAATTCTGAATAAGCGGATTGGCGAATTCAATAATTTGACAATAAAACATCCTTCCCCCATACCTTCATCCGGAATTTGCATTCCTTCCCTTGTGTGAAGCAGATCAGTCTGATTTTTATTCATAACGGATATTTTATATCTTAACAAGATATACTAATTCCCTTTATTTAAACCCGGAAATGCCTGATGAAAGCCATCAGAAAAAATATCACGTTTGAATTTCATATTTCGGCAGCATCCAGAAAAAAATATAAGCTTGATGAGAATCTTTTCACTATAACAGGTGATCTGATTGTCCCTGATTTTGCAACAGCCAGAAAACTCGCAAACCAGATAAATAATATAAGAAAGAAAGAAGGAAGTGACCTGACTACACCGGGTCAGATGAATGCATTGGGATTGATTCACGAAATTTTTCATTATCTGATTGGAATCTATGAAGAGAAGATAAATCCGGGCGTTTTTAAGAGAAGCCTGGAAAGATTAAATAAGATACCGGGAAAAACGGAATCAGACAAAGTCCTGTTTGCGTTCATTGGTGAATTCCCTCCGCTGGATGTCTATAAAGGAAAAATTCTTCCTGAAAATTATCTGGCAGGAGCAACTTCAGGTAAACCAAACAGAGAAATCTTAATTGAAGAAATCATTCTTCTTTACCTTCAAAACATTAATCCTGCGGTGTCTAACTTAGCCGATTTATATACAGACAAACCGCTATCAGACAAAACTAAATATTTGCATTTTCTCGATGAAACTGAAAAGTTCTTCATTAATGAAAAGCCTTTTCCAAAAGAAAATCTTCCGTTGTTACAATTCCTTAGAAAACCAATTGTTTTAAATCCTTATAACCTGGAAGGTCAATTGGATTTTATTCTCAAGGAATGGGGCGCTTTTGTTTCTGAAAAATTCGGGAAAAGACTGCTGGGTGGAAAAGATTTAATCCACGAAGATTATAAGTTATTCGTAAAGCACGGCGGGGGTGAAAAGGGAACTCCTCCGGTTCCTGTTTATGAATTTGATGAAGAATATTTCAGAAAGCTTAGAGCGCGACTGCTGGCGGGTGAGCATCTGAGCTCCGAGGAACTTCTTTATTATCAGACTGAATACGAAAAGTTCACTACAGATATTGGCTGGATGCCGCGGGTTGTAATGCTTGCAAAAAATGTGCACGTGTGGCTTGATCAGCTATCCAAAAAATACCGCCGCTCAATTACAAGACTGGATCAGATTCCTGATGAGGAATTGGACCGGATCGCGGGCTGGAATTTCACCGCTCTTTGGCTTATCGGCATCTGGGAAAGAAGCAGTGCATCCAGGAAAATTAAAAATCTTACCGGCAATCCTGAAGCTGTATCTTCAGCCTATTCATTATACGATTATATTATCGCCTGGGATATTGGCGGTGAGGAAGCCTTTAATAATCTTAAGCACAGAGCCGCCTCCCGGGGAATAAGAATGGCAAGTGACATGGTCCCTAATCATATGGGAATTTATTCAAAATGGGTCATAGAAAAACCTTATTATTTTATTCAAAGGGAAGACCCTCCCTACCCTTCTTATTCTTTTTATGGCCCCGACCTTTCAGAAGACGGCAGGGTTGCGATAAGAATCGAAGATAAATATTACTCCCGTTCCGATGCAGCGGTAGTATTTCAGCGAGTCGATAAATATACAGGTGATACAAAATATATTTATCACGGCAATGACGGAACAAATATGCCCTGGAATGATACTGCGCAATTAAATCTTCTTATACCTGAAGTGAGAGAATCAGTGTATCAGACAATTAAGCACGTTGCCGGGATGTTCCCGATAATCCGTTTTGATGCAGCGATGACTCTGTCAAAAAAACATTACCAGAGATTGTGGTTCCCTATTCCGGGAACTGCGGGAGCAGTGCCGTCACGTGCCGAATATTCAATGACAAGAGAACAATTTGATGAACAGATGCCCCATGAATTCTGGCGTGAGGTTGTAGACAGAATGAAAAGCGAAATGCCTGAAACACTCCTGCTTGCCGAAGCATTCTGGCTGATGGAGGGATATTTTGTGAGGACTCTCGGCATGCACCGTGTTTACAATAGTGCATTTATGCATATGATGATGAAAGAAGAAAATGAGAAATACAGAATACTCATAAAGAATACTCTGGATTTTAATCCGGAGATATTGAAACGCTATGTCAATTTTATGAGTAATCCCGATGAGGAAACTGCAGTTAACCAGTTTGGCAAAGGTGATAAATATCTTGGCGTTTGTGTAACTATGATTACTATGCCCGGTCTTCCTATGTTCGGTCATGGCCAGATTGAAGGATTCTCGGAAAAATACGGAATGGAATATAAGAAAGCTTATTATGATGAATCTCCTGATGAGAATCTTATCCGGACCCACGAAGATCAGGTGTTCCCTCTTATGAAGAAAAGATACCTCTTCAGCCAGGTGGAAAATTTTGAATTGTTCGATTTTATTAATGATGAAGGGCATGTCAATGAATCTGTTTTTGCTTACAGCAACCATAATGGATATGAAAGAACATTGGTACTTTTTAATAACTCCTGGATTGAAAGCCGGGGTTATATAAAAAATTCTGTTCTGAAAGCAGCTGGTGATGGTAGAAGAGGAAAAACTCTTGCCGAAGCACTTTTTATAAATCCCGATTATAATATTTACTATATTTATAAAAATTATAAAACAAAACTTGAATATCTTGTCCCGGGAACAGATATATATAACTCAGGTATTTATTTTCATCTTACCGGTTATGAATATTCTGTACTTCTTGATTTCCGTGAAGTCTATGATAATGATGGTGCATACGGCAGATTAAATGATTACCTCCACGGACAGGGTGTTCTTTCTGTTGAATCCGCTAAATGGGAACTGGTCCTGGCCCCTCTTCATTATAAATTGTCTTCTCTTTTCGAACCTCATATAATCGAAGAAATAAAATCAATCAGCTTTGAACCGGATGAAAAAGGTAAATTGAGTGAGCAATTCCTGTCAAGGATAAATACTGCTGTGGATGAAATAAACACGCTCACCCAAATGCCGCTTGATAAAAATAATGTAGTAAAACAGCTCGATTCGGAATTCTCATCTATAAGGAATTTTAACCGGATAGTTGTGAAGAAAAGTAAGGAAAAAAGAAAGAGCACCTGGTTTGAAAATGCTAAGAATAAATTAATTTATCTTGGTAATGATGGCAAAAATGAAAATAATAAGAATATTATTATTTCATCACTAATTATGAAAAATCTGCAGTCAAAATCCGTGGATGAAAACGGAAGTTACTTTTTTGACAGGTTTCTTCTTGATAGAATTATTCCGGTAAGACTTAAAGAAATGTCGCCTGACAGATTCGATGCTTATAAGGATTACCGGCTAATTAAAGTTTTATCTAATAGAAATATTTCGGATGGACTTGAAAAGCGGATTAATTTCAATGTAACTGATGGTAAACCGAATAAAAATCCATATTCCAATGAAGCAAGTTCGTTTATGCTGAATATTCTGGATGAATTCCAGCTGAGAAATTTTATAGGAGTCAATGATTATAATGGAATAATGTATTTCAATAAGGAAAGATTTGAAGAAGCTGTTGACTGTTTTTTTACTTTGTATAATCTGACTTCATTTTTAAAAATAAAACCTTCGTCGGGGAGAAATTCAGAAAATGTCAGTAAGAATAATGAAAAATTTATTCTTGATGAATTACAGAATTCAAATATATTCTTCAGTGAATTGAAAATAATTGCTGCAGAAAAAGGATATAAGCTTGAAGATTTCAGAAAGGAGTTCCAATTACTGCATGAGAAGAAACCCGCAATTACAAAATCAAAGAAAAAAACTTCAGTTAAATCAGATAAAAAGAAGAAACCAATAACTAAAAAAAGAGGATAAAGTGAGTAAAAATTATGTTTCAATATTTACAATCGCCTTTTTATTTTTTGCGGTGGTGAACATAAAAGCTCAATTTTCGTTTCAACAGGCTTATCCCGGTCTTACGTTTAACAGTCCTGTCGATCTTCAATATGCACCTGATGGAACCGACAGAGTTTTTGTTATTGAACAATCCGGTATAATCAGAGTTTTTGAAAATAACGGACATACAACTACAACAAAAGTATTTCTTAATATTGTCGATATTGTCGGAAGCGGTGGTGAATTGGGTCTGCTGGGTCTGGCTTTTCATCCGGATTATGCAAACAACGGATATTTTTACGTTGACTATACAACACACAGTCCAATAAGAACTCACGTATCCAGGTTTCACGTAACTTCAAATCCTGATTCTGCAGACAGAAACAGTGAGGAAGTTGTACTTGAAGTTACACAACCCTACGGAAATCATAATGGAGGCAGGATTCTTTTCGGCCCCGACGGTTATCTTTATATCGGACTGGGTGACGGCGGCTCGGAAGGAGACCCGGATGATATAGGACAGAACAGAACAACTCTTCTCGGAAAAATTTTGAGAATTGATGTTGATAATCCTGCCGGAGGTTTGAATTATGGAATTCCTGCTGATAATCCTTTTGTCGGGAATACCCAGGGTTGGAGAGAGGAGATATATTCCTGGGGAATGCGTAATCCTTGGCGCTTTAGTTTTGACTTTGAAACAGGCTGGTTGTGGTGCGGCGATGTGGGACAAAATACCTGGGAGGAAATAGATACTATATCTAATGGCGGCAATTATGGGTGGCGCTGCTATGAGGGTAACCATCCTTATAATCTGGCTAATTGCAATTATACTGATTACCGTTTTCCAATCTGGGAGTATAATCATACCGGCGGTAATTGCTCAATAACAGGCGGATTTGTTTTCAGAGGTAAGAGAAGACCCGAACTGATTGGGAATTATGTGTACGGCGATTATTGTTCGGGAAAGGTTTGGCAACTTAATTATAGCGGAGTTATTACTAATACTCTTTTAAGTACAACTCCTTCTTCTATTCTCTCTTTTGGTGTGGATATGAATAATGAACTTTATGTTTTATGCTCAAACGGAAAGATTTATGAATTTCAACCTGCAATAGATGCACCCGGTGATTTAACAGCATCATCCGGAACACCAGGGACAGTTGATCTCAACTGGACGGACAATTCAGATAATGAAAGCGGCTTCAGAATTCAAAGGAAAGATGACAGCGATATATTTATTGATGCCGGAATAGTGGGAGCAGGAGTAACGAATTTTTCTGACAGCGTTTCAAATCTGACAACATATACTTACAGGATTATAGCATATAATGATTCAGCGGTTTCTGATTACAGTAATGAAGCAGATATTGTAATAACTGAGGTACCGGTTGAACTTTTGTCATTTACCGCTAATGCGTCGGATAATAAAGTAACATTAAATTGGAATACTGCCACTGAGAAGAATAATAAAGGATTTGCAGTTGAAAGAGAACTTGATGACAACTGGGCACAGATTGGATTTGTCCAGGGGTATGGAACAACTGCTAAGAAACATTATTATTCATTCATCGATGATTTTACAAATAAACCATATCATGGTGCAGTATACTACAGACTGAAGCAGATCGATTATGACGGTAGCTATAAGTATTCCGGTCCTGTCATGGTTAACCTGGATATTAAATCGCAGGGTTACTACCTGGACCAGAATTATCCCAACCCCTTTAATCCAGGTACCACGATTAGGTTTAATATCCCTGAAGAGAGTAAAGTTCAAATCCAGGTTGTAAATGTATTGGGCAGGGTTGTTGCAGATTTATCCGATGCGGTAATGTCTGCAGGCACGTATGAGAAAATATGGAATGCTTCGGAATTTGCATCGGGAGTTTATTATTTAAAGATGAATGCAGAATCCCGGGTTTCCCATAATACTTATTTTAAGGTATTAAAGATTCTGTTGTTGAAATAAAAATCAGATAATGAAACAATCAAATACAGGAAATTATGAGAGAGAAAAAAGGCAATCGCATTATTTTAATTACAGGTTCAACTGACGGCATTGGAAAACTGACCGCCTTAAAGCTCGCAAAAAGAAAGAACCATGTATTGGTTCACGGAAGAGATAAAGAAAAAACAGAAAGAGTTGTGAAAGAGATTCAGAAACAATCCGGGAATGAAAAGGTTGAAGGATTTGTTTCTGATTTTGCTTCGCTTTCTGAAGTACGGCGGCTTGCTGAGGAAGTTTTAAACAAATATCCTTTACTGGACATCCTGATAAATAACGCCGGTGCAGGATATCCTGATGAGAGATATTCAAAGGATGGATTCGAACTCCGTTTCGCAGTAAATTATCTCGCCCCTTTCCTGCTTACAAATTTATTAATACCGGCATTAAAAAAAGCCGCGCCCTCCCGTATAGTTAATGTAAGTTCAGCCGGTCAGCATGCAATCGAATTCGAGGATATAATGCTTGAGAAAAATTTTAGTTCAGTCACTGCATACTCTCAAAGCAAGCTGGCTATTATAATGTTTACTTTCGATCTTGCAGAAAAGTTAAAAGATGAGAATATAACCGTCAATAGCCTTCATCCCGGAACGTATCTTGATACTAATATGGTAAGACGATCAGGAATCAATCCACTGGGAAAAGCTGAAATGGGTGCTGATGCAGAAGTATTCCTTGCAACCGATAAATCATTAAACGGCGTCACAGGAAAATACTTCAATTCAAAATCTGAAGCAAAAGCGCACCACCAGGCATATGATAAGGAAGCAAGAAAAAAATTATGGAACCTTGGCATGGATCTAACCGGTTTATCTTATCCTGCAGATTAATTCAGATCTGTCTAAAATAAATGTTAAGAATGAAAATAAATAGTTATAATTGCAATGAAAAGATACGGGGAAAGAATAAGAGGATTAACTGACAATGAGCGTCCGCGCTCCTCAAAAGAATTGCGTGTAAAAAAAATTACGGAATTGAGCGATTAATCCCGCCAGAATTTCAGTTTTAATAAGGAAGGCGGGATTAAAAGATAAATACTGTTTGAGGGCTCCCCGCATTCTATAATATATAATCAGCGGGGAGTCCGAGTTTATTTATCTTAGCGAAATGGAGTAATTTTTTTAGCAATTCTTTTGCAGAGCATGTTTCTTTCCTGCCTGCCGGCAAGGCAGGTGGTACTTTTCTTACGCTAAGAAAAGTACGGTGAGACAAAATGTTTTTTATGTCTGATTTTCTGAAAAAAGGGATTCAAAATTAAAAAAATATTTCTTTACATTTTAACCTTATATTTCAATTTTTCTTTGTTCAAAAAAATAATTTGGACAGCACTGGATTAACTAGATTAAATCTATGCCTCATTATATAATTCTTGACATTCAGTAATAACTTTACTTAGTTTCATTATGTAGTCTGCACCATTCCGGATATT